>NZ_QTPZ01000034.1:0-87141 GCF_003853505.1 Burkholderia sp. Bp9015 | reverse complement strand
TCGCGGCCGACAGCCCGGCCGGGCCGCCGCCGACGATCACGACGTCGTATTCCATCGATTCGCGCGGGCCGTATTGCTCGATGAGGCTTGCGGGGGTCATTGGCGTTCCTCTAACCGTTAGAATGCTTTTATTCGGGAGCGTATTGTCTGCGAAACGAAACGCTTGCCGCAACAGCATGCGGATACATTAGCACGATCGTTCTATTTTATGTGCTGGGGTTATGCTGCGTGGGACAGGGCGCCCGCGGCGGCGAAACGACATCGAAAGGGGATGTGCAATGGGTCGATCGATCAATCTGGAAGGCAAGGTCGCGTTGGTCACGGGCGCATCGAGCGGCCTCGGGCAACGCTTTGCGCAGGTGCTGTCGCAGGCCGGCGCGAAGGTCGTGCTCGCGAGCCGCCGCGTCGAGCGCCTGAAGGAACTGCGCGCGGAGATCGAGGCGGCGGGCGGTGCCGCGCACGTGGTGTCGCTCGATGTCACCGACGTGCAGAGCATCAAGGCGGCCATCGCGCACGCGGAGACGGAAGCCGGCACGATCGACATCCTCGTGAACAATTCGGGCGTCTCGACGATGCAGAAGCTCGTCGACGTCACGCCGTCCGATTTCGAGTTCGTGTTCGACACCAATACGCGCGGCGCGTTTTTCGTCGCGCAGGAAGTCGCGAAGCGGATGATCATGCGCGCGAACGGCAACGGCAAACCGCCTTACCGGATCATCAACATCGCGTCGGTGGCGGGGCTGCGCGTGTTTCCGCAGATCGGGCTGTATGCGATGAGCAAGTCGGCGGTCGTGCAGATGACGCGCGCGATGGCGCTCGAATGGGGCCGCCACGGGATCAACGTCAACGCGATCTGTCCGGGCTATATCGATACCGAAATCAATCATTACCTGTGGGAAACCGAGCAGGGCCAGAAGCTGCAGTCGATGCTGCCGCGCCGGCGCGTCGGCAAGCCGCAGGATCTCGACGGGCTGTTGTTGTTGCTCGCGGCCGACGAGTCGCAGTTCATCAATGGCTCGATTATCTCCGCCGACGATGGCTTCGGCCTCGCCTGACTGGATGACATTCAGCAACAAAGAAGACTGCAATGAGCGAATATTCCCCCGTATTTGAAATGTCGATGCCGATCCGCTGGGGCGACATGGATGCGTTCGGCCACGTGAACAACACGGTCTATTTCCGCTACATGGAACAGGCGCGGATCTCGTGGTTCGAGGAACTCGGCATCGCGGGCGGCAACGGCGAGGGGCAGGGGCCCGTGATCGTCACGGCGTCGATGGAGTTCCTGAAGCAACTGCACTATCCGGGCGACGTGATCGCGAAGATGTCGGCCGCGAAGCCGGGCCGCAGCAGCTTCGACACCGGTTTCGAGCTGACGCGCGCGGACGATCCGCAGCACGTGTATGCGCGCGGCAACGCGCGCTGCGTGTGGGTCGACTACGCGCTCGGCAAGTCGGTGCCGCTGCCGCAACTGCTGCGCGATACGATCGAGCGCGCGCTCGCGGCGCAGGTCGGCTGAGCGCGACGGCGCCGAAGCCGGCGCCCGGTGTGTCGCCATTTCCCGATGATCTCCCGAATCGGCCGCTTCACGCGGCCGATTGCCATTCCGGGGCGCGTCTTACTGGCCGAGCAGGCGCTGCAGCAGCTCCGGCGTATTGTTCGTGCCGTACTTGCGCATCAGCCGCGCCCGATAGATGTCGACCGTGCGCGAACTGATGTCGAGCACGCGCCCGATCTGCTTGCTGGTCTTGCCGGTCGCGAGCTGCGCGGCGATCTCGCGTTCGCGCGGCGTCAGCTCGACGGCGACCCGGCGCGTCGCGCTCAAGTCCTCGAAGGTCCAGACGCCCGCCGCGAGCGGCGCGGTGCGGTCGAGCGCGCGGCCCGTCACGTGGCACCAGAACAGCTCGCCGTCGGCCCGTTTCATGATTCTGTCATCGGCGTAGGTGCCGTTCGCGATCATCACGCGCGAGATGCGCTCGCCGATGCGCTGGAATTCGTCCGGCGACGGATACAGCACCTCGTACGACTTGCCGATCAGATCGGCCCGCGCGCAGCGGAAGATCGCCGCGAGCGCGTCGTTGCAGTCCTCGATCACGCGGTCGCGCGACATCACGAGGCCGAGCGGCGCGAGGTGAAAGGCAGTCTGGTAATCGAGAGCGGGCATGGCGCGGGCAAGCGGAGGCAAATGCTTATGTATTTTTGCGTATTGTGCCGTATCGGCGTCACATCGTACCCTTTCAGGCATCTCGCGGCGGTTTGCCGCGATATAAAAACAGCGCGCCTCGACGCAGGTATCGCCGTGCATGCATAGAATGATGCGGCGGGCTTGCGGCCCAGTGGGCGCGTGAACCGGTTTTGCTGGTTTCCATAGAGGAAGGGACATACAGATGAACAAAGTCTATCCAAGCGCGGCCGCCGCGCTGGAAGGGATCGTCCGCGACGGACAGACCTTCGCGGTGGGCGGCTTCGGCCTGTGCGGGATTCCCGAGGCGCTGATCGCGGCGCTGCGCGATTCCGGCGTCAAGGGCATCACCTGCATCAGCAACAACGCAGGCGTCGACGGCTTCGGTCTCGGCCTGTTGCTGGAAACGCGCCAGATCCGGAAGATGATCTCGTCGTACGTCGGCGAGAACAAGGAGTTCGAGCGCCAGTACCTGGCCGGCGAACTCGAGCTCGAATTCACGCCGCAGGGCACGCTCGCCGAGAAGCTGCGCGCGGGCGGCGCCGGCATCCCCGCCTTTTTCACGAACACCGGCTACGGCACCGTGATCGCGGAAGGCAAGGAAACGCGCCAGTTCGGCGATCGCCACTACGTGCTCGAGCCGTCGCTGACGGCCGACGTCGCGCTGGTGAAGGCATGGAAGGCCGACAAGTCCGGCAACCTGATCTATCGCCGCACCGCGCGCAACTTCAACCCGATGTGCGCGATGGCGGGCAAGATCACCGTGGCGGAAGTCGAGGAGATCGTCGAGAACGGCGAACTCGATCCGGACCATGTCCACACGCCGGGGATCTTCGTGCAGCGCATCGTGCTGAACGCGACGCCCGAAAAACGCATCGAACAACGCGTCGTACGCGCGAAAGGAGACTGACATGGCCTGGAATCGTGACCAGATGGCCGCGCGCGCGGCGAAGGAACTGCAGGACGGCTTCTATGTGAACCTCGGCATCGGCCTGCCGACGCTCGTCGCGAACCACGTGCCGGAAGGCGTCGAAGTGTGGCTGCAGTCGGAGAACGGGCTGCTCGGCATCGGCCCGTCGCCGACCGAGGACGAGGTCGACGCCGACCTGATCAACGCCGGCAAGCAGACCGTCACGACGTTGCCGGGCTCGTCGATCTTCTCGTCGGCCGATTCGTTCGCGATGATTCGCGGCGGCCACATCAACCTCGCGATCCTCGGCGCGATGCAGGTCAGCAAGAAGGGCGACCTCGCGAACTGGATGATCCCGGGCAAGATGATCAAGGGGATGGGCGGCGCGATGGACCTCGTCGCGGGCGTGAAGCGCGTCGTCGTGCTGATGGAGCATGTCGCGAAGGGCGACCAGCACAAGATCCTCGACGAATGCAACCTGCCGCTGACGGGTGTCGGCGTGGTCGACCTGATCATCACCGATCTCGGCGTGATCGAAGTGACGCCGGCCGGCCTGAAGGTGCTCGAACTCGCCGACGGCGTAAGCGCGGAAGAGATCCAGGCAAAGACGGGCGCGCCGCTCGACGTGAGCGCGGTCGCGTAAGCGCCGGCCTTTCGTCTCGACGCTCGACGCCCCGCGTTCCCCTGTGGAACGCGGGGCGTTTTGTCATGACCGCATACGTCACCCGAATCACGCTAATCACGCGATCGCGCCGCCGCCGTCGATCAGCACCGTCGAGCCGGTTGCATAAGGCGTTGCCGCCAGATACACGATCGCATTCGCGACGTCCTCCGGCTGGCCCACGCGGCGTGCCGGGAGGCGCTGCGCGGCGCCCGCGTACATCGCGTCGCGCGCATCGGGGGCGAGCTTGTCCCACAGCGGCGTCGCGATCAGGCCCGGTGATACGGTATTCACCCGCACGGGCGACAGCTCGAGCGCAAGGCCGCGGGCGAGCGCCTCGAGTGCCGCGTTGATGGCCCCCTGCAGTACCGACGACGCGTTCGGTCGCACGCTTAGGTAGCCCGACACGAACGTCAGCGAACCGCCGGGTGCGATATCGATCGAGCGTGCGACGCGGTATGCGCCCCAGAACTTGCTGTCCATCGCGGCCTGCGCGTCGGCAAGCGGCAGCGCGCGGATCGGGCCTGTCGCTGTCTTCGCGGCCGAAATCACGACGTGGTCGAACTGGCCGGCGCGCGCGCAGAACGCATCGACGGCCGCCGTATCCGTGATGTCGAGCGCTTCGGTGCGTACTTGCGCGCCCGGCGCGGCATCTGCATCGACCCTGTCCGGGTTGCGCGATGCGATCGTCACGACAGCGCCGAGTCGTGCGAATGCGGTCGCGGCGGCGGCACCGATGCCGGAGCTGCCGCCGACGACGAGTACCTTCTTTCCGTGGAGTGAATCGTTCATGGTGGTCCTTCCGAGGTGAGGAGGTGAGCAGGTGAGCGCAATCCGGTCAGATCGTTTCGGCTTCGCGCAACGTCGACGGGCTGCGCAGGGCAAAGCGGGCGATGTCGTCCTTGCGCATGAAGGCAACGCCCGGATGCGATCGAGCGTAGTGCAGGAACGCGTCCCAGGCGCGGACCATCTGCGGCGTGCCGCTGATCCGGTCGTGCGCGCTGATCGACATCAATCGTCGCCGCTGGCCGGCTTCCGCGTACAACTGGTCGAAATCGAGCTTGATCTGCTCGAGAAACATCGTCGGCGAGTAATTGCGGCCTTCGATCAGCAGGATGTCGTTGTTGCGCAACGTGTATGGAACGACCGCGAAATCGCGGCCGTCGACGGTTTCGATGAAGGGCTCGTCGCGGCTGACGTCGTCGATGTGATACACGTAGCCGAGTTCCTGCAGCAGCGGCAGCGTGTGCGGTCCGCGCCGCAGCCAGTTGCAGTTGTAGCCGATCGGGCGCCGTCCCGTCGCCGCTTCGACCATGTCGCGGGCTTCGGTGAGGAAGCGGCGCTCGTCGTCGCGGCTCATCGCGAATTGCGACCGCCAGGTCGGGCCGTGCGCGGCCGCTTCGTGGCCGCGCGACACGATCTCGCGTGCCAGTTCGGGATGCCGGCGCACGGCTTCCCCGATCATGTGCGACGTGACCTTCACGCCATGCCGGTCCCACAGGTCGAGAAGACGCGGGATCCCTTCACGGTAGCCATATGCGAACCACGTGGCCGACGCGAGGTCGACCGGGACCGACGGTGGAAACTCGACGGACGGGAACGGGCTGTCCGCGCCCTTGGGCGGTTGTCCGCCGGCCTCGAACTGCATCGAGATCGAGATGGCGAGCCGCGTGTTGTCCGGCCAGAACCCGCTGGCGTTCGTCCCGGCAGCATCCGATATCGGCGCGGCAGTTGCCGACCGGGAGGCGCCCGCGGCCATCGCGATGCCGGCGGCCGCCCCGGCGCCTGCTTGTGCAAGAAACTTGCGGCGCGCCGGACGCATCGCCGAAGAATCGTAGTCGCTGTCAGTCATCGTCCCCTCCGTCAGCCGACGAGCCCGAGCTGACGCATCAGCGTCAGGTTGTCCTCGATGTGCCAGTTTTCCGCTATCCGACCTTGGACGATGCGGTAGATGTCGGTCGCGATGAAGTCGATCGCCTGTCCGCTTCCGGTCGTTCCGTTGAACGTGCCGGTGAAATGGCCGCGAAAGTGCAGGTGCACGACGACACGGTCGCCCGCCACGATCATCTGTTCGATGTCGCAATGCAGGTCCGGGATGGCCGTGCGCATCGTCCTGGACGCCGCGAGTGGCCCCGCTACGCCTTGTTCACGGCCGGCCGGCAACGTCCGGTCGACGAAATCGGCCGCGAGTGCAGCGCGGGCGAGGGTCGCATCACCGGTATCCCAGAACGTGCCGTAGCGACGCGCGGCGAGGATCTGCGCGCGCGCCTGCGTAGCCGGCACGTCGGTCGCGACGGTCAGGCCGTGTGGGTCGAGAAGGTCGGCGGCGCGGGCCGCGACAGGCGACAGCGCGGCGACGCAGGCCGCCGCGGCGATGACGCGGGTGATCGGGCGCACGTTCGAAGGAAGGATCGACATGGTTTCGGATGTCCTGTGAATGGCGTCGCGGGACGACGCGGAACAGGTATGGTAGGTTTCCGTTCTGAACACAAATACGGTCTAAAAGCGAATGGATTATTCGAAAAAAAGAAAGGGCGAGGCGAAGCGGGTGCCGCGATGCTGATCGACGATCTCCCGGCGCTCGATACCTTCGCGAGAATCGTGTCGGCCGGTAGCCTGTCCGCGGCGGCGCGCGAGCTGGACTTGTCGCTGTCCGTCGTCAGCAAGCGGCTCGCGCATCTCGAGTCGCAGCTCGGCGTGCGTCTGCTGCACCGGACGACGCGACAGCAGACGCTGACCGACGACGGTGCGCAGTTCCATGCGCAGGTGCTGCGCATCCTGGCCGAGGTCGATCGCGCCGAAACGCTGATGAGCGATCGTCGCGGCACGGTCAGCGGCGTGCTGCGCCTGACGGCGCCCGGCGAACTCGGCCGGCTGCGGATCGCGCCGCTCGTCGCCGCGTTTCAACGGCAACATCCGGAGTTGACCGTGCACCTGATGCTGACCGACGCGATCGTGGATCTGCTCGCGCAGGACATCGACGTTGCCGTGCGGATCGGCAGCCTCGCCGATTCGACGATGATCGCGCGCGAGCTGGCGCCGAATCATCGCGTGCTGTGCGCGTCGTCGAGCTATCTCGCCGTGCACGGGCTGCCGGCCCATCCCGCCGAGCTTCGCATGCACCGATGCATCGTGATGGGCGACCAGCCGCGTGCGGAGTGGCGGTTCGACGGTGTACAGGGCGCGGTTGCGGTCGAAGTGACGGCCGCGCTGCTGACGAACGACGGCGGTGCGGCTCGTACGTTGGCGCTGGAGGGCGCGGGCATCGCGCTGAAGTCGATCTGGGATGTCGGTGCCGACCTCGACGCGGGCCGGCTCGTCCGCGTGCTGCCGGCATTCGCCGCACCCGCGGCGCCGCTTCATGCAGTCTATCCCGGCGGGCGTCACGTGCCGTTGCGCGTGCGGGCGTTCATCGACTTCCTGCGCGAGCAGTTGCGCGCCTCGTGGCGCCGCGGCGCGTGAGCCGGTGCGAACGATGCGCCGGATGACCGCAGGCGCGTGACGACCCGCCGTTAAGAAGCGGTTTACAATCGTTTGCATCGGGTGGTGCAAGCATTGCCCGCCGCACCGTCCACGTTCGACAGGATGCCAACGATGCCAACAACCTCAGCGAATCCTCCGGTTCCCCGTCAGCGACGGGTGCAGTGTGCGAGCGCCGCAGGCCTTCACCACGTCGCCTATACCGAATGGGGCGACCCCGCCAATCCGCGCGTGCTGCTCTGCGTGCACGGCCTGACCCGTTCGGGGCGCGACTTCGACCGGCTCGCCGCCGCGCTGTCCGATACGTATCGCGTCGTCTGCCCCGACGTCGTCGGGCGCGGGCGCTCCGACTGGCTCGCCGATCCGCGGCTTTATGCGATTCCGCAGTACGTGGCCGACATGGTGACGCTGATCGCGCGGCTCGACGTCGAGTCGGTCGACTGGTTCGGCACGTCGATGGGCGGGCTGATCGGCATGGCGCTCGCGGGGCTGCCCGGTTCGCCGCTGCGCCGGATGATCGTCAACGACGTCGGCCCGCGCATCGAACCCGATTCGCTGACGCGCATCGGCGAATACCTCGGCGTGCAGCCGCGCTTCGCGACGGAGCAGGAGGGCATCGACTATCTGACGTCGCTGTCGCTGCCGTTCGGCGCATTGAGCGGCGACGAGTGGCGCGAGATCAACGGGCCGTTGCTGCGCGAGTTGCCCGACGGCGGCTGGACGATGCGCTACGATCCGCGCATCGCGGAGCCGTTCAAGGCGACGACGCCCGAACTGGCCGCGCTCGGCGAGGCCGCGCTGTGGCGCGCGATCGAGACCACCGATGCGTCGCTGCTGGTCGTGCGCGGCGAGCGTTCCGACCTGCTGTCGCGCGACACGGCGGCCGAGATGGTGCGGCGCGGCCGGCACGTGACGCAAGCCGAGATCCAGGACGCGGGCCATGCGCCGGCGTTCATCAGTGCCGACCAGATTGCGCTCGCCCGCCGGTTTTTCGTCGAAGGCGGCGCATAAACGCGTCATAATATGCGGTTCGGCGGCACGCGGGCCGTGTCGTCGCCGATACTTCACCTACTCACACGACCGGAACATTCCATGGCAGTCATTCGTCACCACGTCGGGGCCCGTCTCTCCGAAACCGCGATCCACAACGGTACCGTGTATCTGGCCGGCCAGATTGCCGAAGACACCACCCAGGACATCAAGGGCCAGACGCGCGAAGTGCTCGGCCACATCGACCGCCTGCTCGCCGAAGCGAACAGCGACAAGGCGCATCTGCTGTCGGTGCAGATCTACATTTCGGATCTCGCGAACTTCGAAGGCATGAATGCGGAGTGGGACGCGTGGGTCGCGCCCGGCAATACGCCGCCGCGCGCGACCGTCGAGGCGAAGCTCGCGGATCCGGCGCTGCTCGTCGAGATCGTTGTCGTCGCCGCGCAGCGGAGCTGAGCGAAGCATCACGATGACCGCAATACGCCAGGCCGTGCAATGACCGAGTCCGTTTCCGCTTCTTCCGTCGCGGCGCCGTCGTTCGACGACGTGCTCGCGTTCGTGCGCGAGCGGGCCGGCGACGCGCGCCTGTCGACGGGCGAGTTGCTCGCCGATCATTCGGCGGGCACGGCGTCGATCATGCGCACGCTGAACGTCGACCCGCACGCGATGCAGGCGGCTGCGCTGTTCGTGCTGACGCCGCACCTGAACGACCCGGAGCGGGAGTTGACCGAACGCTTCGGCGAAGAGGTTGCGCGGCTCGTATCCGACGTGCGCAAGCTGCTGCGGCTCGGCACCGTGAGCCTGCGCGCCGCGCAGAACGCGATGCCCGACGCCGGGCGCGACGCCGCGGAAGAGCGGCGCACGCAGATCGAGGCGCTGCGCAAGATGCTGCTCGCGTTCGCGCAGGACATCCGCGTGGTGCTGATCCGGCTGGCGTCGCGGCTGCAGTCGCTGCGCTACTACGCGGCGGCGAAGATCGACCCGCCCCCCGACGTCGCGCGCGAGACGCTCGAGATCTATGCGCCGCTCGCGAACCGTCTCGGTATCTGGCAACTGAAGTGGGAGCTCGAGGACCTCGCGTTCCGCTTCGAGGATCCGGTCACCTACAAGCGCATCGCCAAGCTGCTCGACGAAAAGCGCATCGAACGCGAGGCGTACGTCGCGCAGGCGATCGAGCGGCTGCAGCACGAACTGGCGGAAGCGCACATCCCGGCCGACGTGAGCGGTCGGCCGAAGCACATCTACAGCATCTGGCGCAAGATGCGCGGCAAGGAGCTCGACTTCTCCGAGCTGTACGACGTGCGCGCATTCCGCGTGATCGTGCCGGACATCAAGGATTGCTACGCGGTGCTCGGCATCGTGCATCACCTGTGGCAGCCGGTGCCGAAGGAATTCGACGATTACATCTCGCGTCCCAAGCCGAACGGCTACAAGTCGCTGCATACGGTCGTGATCGGCGACGACGGTCGCGCGTTCGAAGTACAGATCCGCACGCAGGAAATGCACCGCTTCGCGGAGTACGGCGTCGCCGCGCACTGGCGCTACAAGGAAGCGGGCGCGCGCGGCTATGGCGGCCAGTTCTCGGCGAGCGACAAGTACGACGAGAAGATCGCGTGGCTGCGCCAGCTGCTCGCATGGAAGGACGACGTCGAGGACGGCACCGAAGTCTCGGGCGACAAGGCGTGGGCGCAACTGCGCGAGACATCGCTCGACGACGACCATATCTACGTGCTGACGCCGCAGGCGCGCGTGATCGCGCTGCCGCAGGGCGCGACGCCGGTCGATTTCGCGTATCACCTGCACAGCGAGCTTGGCCATCGCTGCCGCGGCGCGCGCGTCGACGGCGTGATGGTGCCGCTGAACACGTCGCTCGCCAACGGCCAGACGGTCGAGATCGTCGCGGTGAAGGAGGGCGGGCCGTCGCGCGACTGGCTGAACCTGCAGCTCGGCTACCTGAAGAGCCCGCGCGCGCGACAGAAGGTGCGTGCGTGGTTCAACTCGATCGAGCAGGAAGAGAACATCGCGCATGGTCGCGCGCTCGTCGAAAAGACGCTGCAGCGCGAGGGCAAGACGTCGGTCAACCTCGACAATTTGGCCGCGAAGCTCGGCTTCAAGTCGCCCGATGAGTTGTTCTCGGTCGTCGGCAAGGAGGAATTCAGCCTGCGCAACGTCGAGCACGCGCTGTCCGATGCGCCGCCGCCCGACCATGCGCCCGAGGCGCCCGCCGATTTCGAGAAGCGCAGCAGCGGGGCGAGCGTCGCGCACGGCGCGTCGACCGGCGTGCTGGTGGTCGGTGTCGATGCGTTGCTGACGCAGCTTGCGCGCTGCTGCCGTCCGGCGCCGCCCGACCCGATCAGTGGTTTCGTGACGCGCGGCAAGGGGATGTCGATCCACCGCAGCGACTGCCCGACGTTCCGGCGGATGGCCGAGCGGGCGCCGGAGCGCGTACTGCAGACGACCTGGTCGGCCGACGTGCTGGGCGGCCGTGGTGTGTCCGTCTATCCGGTCGACCTGATGATCGAGGCGAGCGACAGGCAAGGCCTGCTGCGCGATATCTCTGAAGTGTTCGCGCGCGAGAAGATGAACGTGGTGGGCGTGAAGACGCAGAGCCGCCGCAACGCGGCATTCATGCAGTTCACGGTCGAGGTGTCGAATTCCGCGCAGGTGCAGCGGGCGTGCACGCTGCTCGGCGAAGTGCCGGGCGTCGTGCGGGCGGGGCGCAAGGCTTGATGTCCCTGTAATGGGGTTGGAGCCCGATCATTTTGCTGCGGCCGCATAAAAACGCTTGCCAAGTCTGCGTTGGCTCCATATAATCTTAGCTTCTCTAGGCTCGTAGCTCAGCTGGTTAGAGCACCACCTTGACATGGTGGGGGTCGTTGGTTCGAGTCCAATCGAGCCTACCAACGAATTGAGAATGCCCGGTTTTTCGGGTGTTCGATGAAGTAAATAACTCAACGCGAACAAGGCGAATACGGTTATGACACCGCGAACGTTGACCGAAACCTTTTCGGAGCGACGCTAGTCGAGGAACGTTTTCGCCCTTTCAGTTTGAGTGAAGTATCGAATGCGGCCCCTCGAAAGCGGGGCCGCATTTTTTTTGTCGCGAAATTTTCGCGCGTGACTTTGATATCGCGTGCTTGGTTTGCCGCCCACTGTCGGCATCACGGAGATTGCTATGGTTTCGATACGCTTGCCTGACGGCTCAGTTCGACAATACGAGCATCCGGTGACAGTTGCCGAGGTTGCGGCCTCGATCGGTCCCGGCCTTGCGAAGGCTGCGCTTGGTGGCAAGCTCGATGGCGAGCTGGTCGATACGTCCACGGTCATCGATCGCGACGCATCGCTCGCGATCGTCACGGACAAGGATGCCGACGGTCTCGACATCATTCGTCACTCGACCGCGCACTTGCTCGCCTATGCGGTGAAGGATCTGTATCCGGATGCGCAGGTGACGATCGGTCCGGTGATCGACAACGGCTTCTATTACGACTTCTCGTACAACCGCCCGTTTACGCCTGAAGATCTGGAAAAGATCGAAAAGCGCATGCAGGAACTCGCGAAGAAGGACGAGCCGGTGACGCGCCGCGTCGTATCGCGCGACGAGGCGGCCGGCTATTTCCGCAGCCTCGGCGAGAAGTACAAGGCCGAGATCATCGAATCGATTCCGCAAAGTGACGAAATCAAGCTGTACTCGCACGGCGGCTTCACCGACCTCTGCCGCGGCCCGCACGTGCCGTCGACCGGCAAGCTGAAGGTCTTCAAGCTGATGAAGGTCGCGGGCGCGTACTGGCGCGGCGACTCGAAGAACGAGCAGCTGCAGCGCATCTACGGGACGGCCTGGACGAAGAAGGAAGACCAGGATCAATACCTGCACATGCTCGAGGAAGCGGAAAAGCGCGACCACCGCAAGCTCGGCAAGCAACTCGACCTGTTCCACATGCAGGAAGAGTCGCCGGGCATGGTGTTCTGGCATCCGAAGGGCTGGGCGCTGTGGCAGCAGGTCGAGCAGTACATGCGCCGCCGCGTGAACGAAGCCGGCTACCTCGAGATCAAGACGCCGATGATCATGGACCGCTCGCTGTGGGAAGCGTCGGGCCACTGGCAGAACTACCGCGAGAACATGTTCACGACGGAGTCGGAGAAGCGCGACTACGCGATCAAGCCGATGAACTGTCCGGGGCACGTCCAGGTGTTCAAGCACGGCCTGCGCTCGTACCGCGACCTGCCGCTGCGCTACGCGGAATTCGGTTCGTGCCATCGCAACGAGGCGTCGGGCGCGCTGCATGGCCTGATGCGCGTGCGCGGCTTCGTGCAGGACGATGCGCACATCTTCTGTACGGAAGACCAGTTCATTTCGGAATCGATCGCGTTCAACACGCTGGCCATGAGCGTGTACAAGGACTTCGGTTTCGATCACATCGACATCAAGCTGTCGCTGCGTCCCGAGCAGCGTGCGGGCACGGACGAGACGTGGGATCGCGCGGAGCAGGGCCTGCGCGACGCGCTGACGGCCTGCGGCCTCACGTGGGAAGAGTTGCCGGGTGAAGGCGCGTTCTACGGCCCGAAGATCGAGTACCACATCAAGGATGCACTCGGCCGTTCGTGGCAGTGCGGCACGCTGCAGCTCGACATGGTCCTGCCGGAGCGCCTCGGCGCCGAGTACGTTGCGGAAGACAACAGCCGCCGCCGGCCGGTGATGTTGCACCGCGCGATCGTCGGTTCGATGGAGCGTTTCCTCGGCATTTTGATCGAGCACCATGCTGGTGCAATGCCCGTCTGGCTCGCGCCGTTCCAGGCAATTGTGCTCAATATCGCCGAAAGTCAGGCCGAATATGCGCAGTCCCTGGCCCAATCGTTGCAAAAACAAGGGGTTAGAGTGGCGGCCGATTTGCGCAACGAGAAGATTAGCTATAAAATACGCGAGCACACGCTGGAAAAGGTGCCTTATCTCCTCGTCGTGGGCGATAAGGAGCGTGATGCGCAAACGGTAGCCGTGCGTGCCCGTGGCGGCGTCGATCTTGGCGTTATGCCGATCGAAGCCTTCGTTGAGCGTCTGCAGGAAGACCTGCGCTCGTTCAAGTAACCGCCCTGGCAGCGCGGCTCGTTTTTTTAATTTTTAGAGGAAACGTAACATCGCTACTGATAAGTCGTCGCACCGCATCAACGGTGAAATCACTGCGCCGGAAGTGCGTCTGGTCGGGATCGAGAACGAACCGCTCGGTATCGTAAAACTCGCTGATGCTTTCCGTAAATCGGAAGAACTGGATGTTGACCTGGTCGAAATCGCGCCGCAAGCGGTTCCGCCGGTTTGCCGTCTGATGGATTACGGCAAGTTCAAGTACCAGGAATCGAAGAAGCAGCACGAAGCGAAGCTGAAGCAAAAGGTCATCCAGGTGAAGGAAGTCAAATTCCGCCCGGGTACCGATGACGGTGACTACAACGTCAAGCTTCGCAATCTCGTGCGCTTCCTCGAAGAGGGCGACAAGACGAAGATCACGTTGCGTTTCCGCGGCCGCGAAATGGCTCACCAGGAGATCGGCATGCGGATGCTTGAGCGTCTGCGCACGGATCTCGAGGAAGTCGGCCAGGTCGAGCAGATGCCGAAGATGGAAGGGCGCCAGATGATCATGGTGCTCTCGCCGAAGAAAAAGAAGTAACGGGCCTGCGCGCCACGCGCGCAGGTTCGAAAGTGGTTCGGTGCGTGGCCCGGTCAGGGCGGCGCACCAACAATGACGGCGGCTGCGCAAGCGGTTCGCCGTACACAAGTGGACTGGGTTTCGAAGGGCGGGTCAAGGGCGCAAGCCAACCGCACACCCATCGCCATCAAATAAACTGGAGTTGTTCGTCATGCCTAAGATGAAGACCAAGAAGAGTGCTGCAAAGCGCTTCGTGGTGCGTCCGGGCGGTACCGTCAAGCGCGGTCAAGCCTTCAAGCGTCACATCCTGACCAAGAAAACCACGAAGAACAAGCGTCACCTGCGCGGCGCAACGGCAGTTCATGATTCCGATCTGAACTCCGTCCGCGCAATGCTGCCGTTCGCGTAACCCCTCAACTGATACTCCAAGGAGAGAAACATGCCTCGAGTCAAACGTGGGGTAACCGCACGGGCCCGCCACAAGAAGATCATCAACCTGGCCAAGGGTTATCGCGGCCGTCGCAATAACGTCTACCGCATCGCCAAGCAGGCGGTGATGCGCGCTGGTCAGTACGCGTACCGCGATCGCCGCAACAAGAAGCGTGTGTTCCGCGCACTGTGGATCACGCGTATCAACGCGGCAGTTCGCCAGCACGACATGACCTACAGCGTGTTCATCAACGGCCTGAAGAAGGCGTCGATCGAACTCGACCGTAAGGTTCTGGCCGACATGGCGGTGTTCGACAAGGCTGCTTTTGCTGCGATCGTCAAGCAGGTGAAAGCCGCCGTTGCAGCCTAATTGCGAAATTAGCACTGCGTGGTTAGTTGCAGCGACGTTCCGGTAGTCTCGGCCGCTGCAGCGAAAACGGGGCTCTTCCGAGCCCCTTTTTTGTTTGGTGGAGCAGTTTCGCTCGCCAAGACCGAATGACGTTGGAAATGATGGGATCTATGGATCTGGACCAGATTGTCGCCGACGCGCAGCAGTCCTTCGAACAGGCTGCCGACATCACCACGCTCGAAAACGAGAAAGCACGCTTTCTCGGCAAGTCGGGTGCGCTGACCGAGTTGCTCAAGGGCCTCGGCAAGCTCGATCCCGAAGCACGCAAGACCGAAGGCGCACGCATCAACGTCGCGAAGCAGCAGGTTGAAGCCGCGCTGACCGCACGCCGCCAGGCGCTCGCCGACGCGCTGTTGAACCAGCGCCTCGCCGCCGAGGCGATCGACGTGACGCTGCCGGGCCGCGGCGCCGGCGCAGGCAGCCTGCACCCCGTGATGCGCACGTGGGAGCGCGTCGAACAGATTTTCCGCTCGATCGGCTTCGACGTGGCCGACGGTCCCGAAATCGAGACCGACTGGTACAACTTCACGTCGCTGAACAGCCCGGAGAACCATCCGGCGCGTTCGATGCAGGACACCTTCTACGTCGAAGGCAAGGATGCCGACGGCCGCCAGCTGCTGCTGCGCACGCACACGAGCCCGATGCAGGTGCGTTACGCGCGCATGAACCGCCCGCCGATCAAGGTGATCGCGCCGGGCCGCACGTATCGCGTCGACAGCGATGCGACCCACTCGCCGATGTTCAATCAGGTCGAGGGGCTGTGGATCGACGAGAACATCAGCTTCGCCGACCTCAAGGGCGTCTATACCGACTTCCTGAAGAAATTCTTCGAGCGCGACGACATCCTCGTGCGCTTCCGCCCGTCGTATTTCCCGTTTACGGAACCGTCGGCCGAGATCGACATGATGTTCGAGCACGGCAAGAACGCCGGCAAATGGCTCGAGATCTCGGGCTCGGGGCAGGTGCATCCGACCGTGATCCGCAACATGGGCCTCGATCCCGAGCGCTACATCGGCTTTGCGTTCGGCAGCGGCCTCGAGCGCCTGACGATGCTGCGCTACGGCGTGCAGGATCTCCGGCTGTTCTTCGAGAACGACCTGCGTTTCCTGCGCCAGTTCGCATAACGCACGCGCCGCGCCGACATGTGCCCGCGCATGCCCCGCCGGACGTTTCCGATGGGGGCCGGGCGCCGATCTAACCTGTTTCGAATGTAGACATCCATGCAATTCCCTGAATCCTGGTTGAGAACCTTTGTCGACCCGCAGCTGACGACCGACGAACTGTCGCACGCGCTGACGATGGCGGGGCTCGAAGTCGAATCGCTGAGCAAGGCTGCGCCGCCGACATCGAAGATCGTCGTCGGCCGCGTGCTCGAAGTCGTCAAGCATCCGGATGCGGACAAGCTCAATGTCTGCCAGGTCGACGCCGGCACCGGCGCGACGCTGAATATCGTGTGCGGCGCACCGAACGTGGCGCCCGGCATCAAGGTGCCGGTCGCGCTGGTCGGCGCGGAACTGCCGCCGGCAGAAGAGGGCGGCAAGCCGTTCGCGATCAAGCTGTCGAAGCTGCGCGGCGTGGAGAGCCAGGGGATGCTGTGCTCGGCGCGCGAGCTGAAGCTGTCCGAGGACCACAGCGGCCTGCTGATCCTGCCGGAAGACACGCCGGTCGGCCAGGACATCCGCGATACGCTCAATCTCGACGACACGATCTTCGAAATCAAGCTGACGCCGAACAAGGCCGATTGCCTGTCGGTGTTCGGCATCGCGCGCGAGACGGCCGCGATCACCGGCGCGCCGCTGACGCCGGTCGATATCCGTCCGGTGCGCGTCGAGCTCGACGAAACGCTGCCCGTGCGCATCGCTGCGCCCGATCTGTGCGGCCGCTTCTCGGGTCGCGTGATCCGCGGCGTGAACGCGCATGCGAAGACGCCGCAATGGATGGTCGAGCGCCTCGAGCGTTCGGGCCAGCGCAGCGTGTCGGCGCTCGTCGACATCTCGAACTACGTGATGTTCGAGCTCGGCCGTCCGTCGCACGTGTTCGATCTGGACAAGATCCACGGCGGCATCGAAGTGCGCTGGGGCAAGCGCGGCGAGTCGCTGAAGCTGCTGAACGGCAACACGGTCGAGCTCGACGAAACGGTCGGCGTGATTGCGGACGACCGTCAGGTCGAAAGCCTCGCGGGCATCATGGGCGGCGACAGCACGGCCGTCACGCTCGATACGACCAACATCTACCTGGAAGCCGCGTTCTGGTGGCCGGACAGCATCCGTGGCCGCGCGCGCAAGTACAACTTCTCGACCGATGCGGCCCATCGGTTCGAGCGCGGCGTCGACTACGCGACGACCGTCGAACACGTCGAGCGCATCACGCAGCTGATTCTCGAGATCTGCGGCGGCAAGGCCGGCCCGGTCGACGACCAGGCAGTGAACCTGCCGCAGCGTGCGCCGGTGAAGATGCGCGTATCGCGCGCGAACCGCATCATCGGCGTGAAGATCGACGCCGACGAGATCGCGAACATCTTCACGCGCCTGCGCCTGCCGTTCGAGCGTGACGACGACGCGTTCCTGGTCACGCCGCCGTCGCACCGCTTCGACATCGAGATCGAGGAAGACCTGATCGAGGAAGTGGCGCGCATTTACGGTTTCGAGAAGATTCCCGCGCGTCCGCCGGTCGCGACGAGCGAGATGCGCGCGACCAACGAGACGCGGCGCTCGATCCACGATATCCGTCACGCGCTCGCGGCGCGCGACTATGCGGAAACGGTCAACTTCAGCTTCGTCGATGCGGAGTGGGAGCACGACTTCGCCGGCAACGACAATCCGATCCGCCTGCTGAACCCGATCGCGAGCCAGCTGTCGGTGATGCGCACGACGCTGTTCGGCAGCCTGATCTCCGTGCTGCGCCACAACCTGAACCGTCGCGCGGATCGCGTGCGCGTGTTCGAGACGGGGCGCGTGTTCCTCGCGGATTCGTCGGTGAAGGCCGGCGAGTTGACCGTCGAAGGCTACACGCAACCGAAGCGTGTCGGCGCGCTCGCGTACGGCCCGGCAGTCGACGAGCAGTGGGGCGTCGCGACCCGCGCGGTCGATTTCTTCGACGTGAAGGGTGACCTCGAGGCACTGCTCGCGCCGGCCGCCGCGCGCTTCGTGAAGGCCGAGCATCCGGCCCTCCATCCGGGCCGCAGCGCACGCATCGAAGTGGATGGCCGCGCGGTCGGCTGGATCGGCGAGCTGCATCCGCGCCTGATGCAGAAGTACGAGCTGCCGCACGCGCCGGTGATGTTCGAAATCGACGCGGATGCGCTGATCGCGCGTGCACTGCCGGCGCCGACCGACGTGTCGAAATTCCCGCCGGTACGGCGCGATATCGCCGTTGTCGTCGATCAGGCGGTCGAGGTTCAGGCACTTTTCGATGAAATGAAGAAGGCGCTGGCCGAAGACGCCTGCCGATTCGTTCAGAAGGTTGTACTCTTCGACGAATTTCGTGCAAAATCAAATACTTCCGGTGGTCTTGCCGCGAACGGGAAGAGCCTTGCCTTCCGCGTGACGCTGCAGGATGCGGCTGGCACGCTACAGGACGAGGTCGTCGATCAGGCGATCCAGACGCTGGTCGAGCGGATGGCTCGTGCGGGTGCCCGCCTGCGCGGCTAAGGAGAGGAGCCGCCCGTTCGCGGGTGGCGCTTCCCCATCGTGAGTTTTGGTTTAACGCGCTGTATGGCAGATATGAACGACATGACCTCGAGTGAATTCGAAGCCCTCCTGACGGCGCAACGCAGCGCCATGAACCGCGACGCTTCGGCGCCGGCGTCCACCGAGACGCCGACGCTGACGAAAGCGGAGCTGGCGGAGCTGCTGTTCGACAGCGTCGGGCTGAACAAGCGTGAAGCGAAGGACATGGTCGAGGCGTTTTTCGAAGTGATCCGCGACGCGCTCGAAAACGGCGAAAGCGTCAAGCTGTCGGGGTTCGGCAACTTCCAGCTGCGCGACAAGCCGCAGCGTCCGGGCCGCAACCCGAAGACGGGCGAGGCGATTCCGATCGCGGCCCGCCGGGTGGTAACCTTCCACGCGAGCCAGAAGCTGAAGGCGCTGGTCGAAAACGGCGCGGAGTAACGCCCGCGCGCCGAAGTCTCCGCGCGGCCGCCGCGCATTCTTTACCGACGGTTAACCGACGATGACCACTACGGTTGAGAAAGTCGTCTTGCCTCCGATTCCCGCGAAGCGCTATTTCACGATCGGTGAAGTCAGCGAACTGTGCGGGGTCAAGCCGCACGTGCTGCGTTATTGGGAACAGGAATTCACGCAGTTGCGGCCGGTGAAGCGGCGTGGCAATCGCCGATACTATCAGCACCACGAAGTGCTGCTGATCCGGCGGATTCGCGAGTTGCTGTACGAACAGGGATTCACGATCAACGGGGCGCGCAACCGGCTCGATTCGCCGGGCGGCGAGCGCGCTGCCGCGGCGCCGGCCGAGCCCGATGTGCCGGCCGGCGACGTGCGAGTATCGGGCAAGCCGGGTGCAACGGTCGACGTGATCGCGTTGCGGCAGGCGCTCCTCGATGTGATCGACGGACTCAAACACGACTGAGCGCAACGCTCGAATCAACAGGAAACCCGGTCGGCGATGCGCCGCCGGGTTTTTTCATGCACGCGGGCTCGTGCTCGGCGGGTCAGCGCGATGCGAGCGGGTTCGGCTTGCCCATGTCGACGACCAGCGTGCCGTCCGGCAGCATCCGCACCGAGCCCTGCGCGACCTGGCTGCGGTAGCCGTACAGGTCGAAACGCATCGGGCCGGCCTCGGCCGAGTTCCGGATCAGCGCGCGCACGTTCAGTTCGAGCACGTTGAACATCTTCATGTCGCCGCCTTCCATCCACATGTAGCTCGGCGCGTCGATCTGCGGCCGCTTCGTCGCGGGCGCGTCGGCGGCACGCCGGAACGTGAGGCGCAGCCCGTCGCGTTCGACCGTCGCCTGGCCGAGTTTGCCGTTCAGCACCGGCGGCGGAAACACGGTGTACTGGTCGAGCACGAGCGTGTCGCCGCGCAGCTCCGCGCCGCGGCGCTGCAGCGGCGTCAGCGACGCGAGCTCGATGCCGAGCGAGCGCAGCAGCTTCGCCTGCGGGATGCCGAGCACCGATACCTGCGCCGGCTTGAACGCGAGGTGCCGGTCGTCGAGCACTGACAGCGTGCCCTTCATGTCGGTCGGCAGCCACACGCCGGGCACGTGATTCCAGAGCTTGATGCCGCCCTGGACGCGCAGGTCCTGGCCATCTGCGCTCAACTGCAGGTCGTTCAGCGAGCGCGGCGAGTAGTCGAGCAGGTAGTTGTTGAAGAGCGCCGACATCGCCTTCCACGATTCGACGACCGTTCCGCCGAGAATGCGGATGTCGTACTGGTTCGGATCGTCGAGATCGACCGGTTCGCCCGGGCGTTTCGCGATCAGCTGCACGTCGAGATCCTCGACATGGAAGCCGATGTCGCCGGACAGGTTGAAGTCGACGTTGTGCAGGTGGATCGTCGGGTTGCGGTTCGACACGTGCCGTTCGTTGAACGGAGCGATCGACGAGCGCCGCATCGCGACTTTCTGCATGCCGGGTTGCGGTGCGCTGGCCGCGAGTGCAAACGCTTCCCAGTGCTGGCGCGAGTCGCGCAACGCGTTCTGCTGCGCGGCGAGGAAGCTGTCGTTCAGGCGAGCGGCTGCATTGCCGAGCGCGGCGCCGCTCGCGGGGCCCGCGTACGACGGCATCCGGATCGCCATCGCGCCGCTTTCGTCGAAATTGAAATAGCCGGCCGAAACCTGGTCGCGATAGTGGTACAGGTCGAACACGAAGTGCTGGTCGCGCTTCGTCGGATCGACCGGGCCGATCAGGATGTCGGCGTTCATCGGCATCGAGCGCATGAATTTCACGTCGCCGCCGCGGATGTACATCGCCTGTTGCGGCGCGTTCGCGGGGAGCGCGAAGCCGGCGTGCGAGCCGTCGTCGAGCGTCAGGTCGAGGCCGGCCGGTGTAACGCGCAGCGCGGTGATCCGGATCTTCAGCCGTGGCGGCGGCATCAGCTTGTCGACCGACATCACGAGGTCGTCGCCGGCGAGCCGCGCGATCGGTGTTTCCACCTTCAGCAGATCGGCCATCTTCACGTTGGCCGCGCGCATGACCGGCTGCGCGTTGATGCCCGACACGCGCACGCCGGTCGGGTGGAATACGAGCTGGCTGCCGTCGCGGATCGCGAGCGTGCCGGTCAGCGAGAACGGCACCCAGCCGTCGCGCTGCATCTCGCCTTGAAGATGGATCACGCTGTCGCCGGCCGATACGGCGAGCTTGCGCAGCGGCGCGTTGCGGTAACCGAAGATGTAAGTGTCGAAGAGCGCGGTCAGCTTTGCGTTGTCGAGCGTGACCGCGCCTTCGTGTACGTCGATCTCGAAGCTCGTCGGGTCGTCGAACACGATGGGGGCGCCGGCCTGCGTCGGCACGAGCGTCGCGGACAGTTGATGGATGAAGAAGCCGAGGTTGTTGACGATGCGGAAATCGACGTCGCGCAGGAACGTCATCGCGCCGTTCTGGCCCGAGTCGCGCAGCGTGAACGGGCGCGGCTGCGTGAGGTTGATCGACGCGAGCGACGGCACCGTGCGGGCGATCTGCTGTTCGTGAGCGAGGCGTTCGGCTTTGGCGCGCTCGATCTTCGTCGATGCGACCGACGCGTTGCCGTCGCGCTGCGCGGCCGGTTCCGCGCAGCCGGTGCAGAGCAGCGCGAGCGCAAGCGCACCGCAGCCGAATGCGCGAGCGGTGCCGTGTGAAACCGGGGCGGCCGCGCGTCGCAGGCCGGCCATCCAGTCGAAACTTGCCAAGGGCGTGCGATGGCCGCGCCGGACCGAATTCCGCATCGTCTGTCTCCATGTCTTGTCGTGACCGGCGAGGGCGCGCGATCGATGCGCGGCGCAGTCGTCGATGCCGTGCAGTGTGGCATAGCGCGCTAGAGCGGCGTTACCAAACAGCGGGCGTGCGGGCAACACCGGTCGGCGCACGACAGGGCAAAGGATTCGCGGCGTCGGGGCGGCAATATCAAACGGTCGTTTGGTTTTGCGGTCGAGGGGCGGGCGGCGCGCATTGCGCCGGATCGGCAAACCCGGCGGCGTGGGTTGACGCCGGGTTTCGTGCCGGATGAAGGCCGTGTCCGGTCCGGGCGCGGCGGCAGTGCGATGACAGCCGCGCTGTCGCCAGCGCCGCCTGCGTGATCGGTCAGACCAGCATGCGCTGCCGGATCGCATTCTGCGTCGACGCGTCGAGCTGCAGGCCGTTCTCGATGTACGACGTCATCGAGCCATACGACGCGACGACCTGATCGAACGCCGCCTGCAGATAGGCGGCTTGCGCGCCTTGCAGCGCGGCCATCATGTCGGCCGCATCCTGCCCGCCGCGCTTCTGCGCCTGCGCGACATAGGCGGCGATTTCCGACGCGCTGTAGACGTTGGTCAGCAAATAGTCGGCGAGAATCGTCTGCGGGCGGACACCGAGGATCGTGTGCAGGATGGCCGTCGCCCAGCCGGTGCGATCCTTGCCGGCCGTGCAGTGGAAGACCAGATTGCCGCCGGACGACGCGAAGCCGGCAAACAACGCGTGGTAGCTCGTGCGTGCGGTTTCCGACGTCACGAACGCCCGATACATGCTCATCATGAAGGCCGTGGCCGTCGCGCCGCTGGTCGGCAGCGGGCCGAGATTGGCGGCGCCGAGCACGTTGAGGTTCTGCCAAATGGCGCCAGCCAACGGTACATCCGGCTGCGCTTGGATCTCGGAGGTCGTGCGCAGGTCGCACACCTGCGTGATGCCGAGCGTATCGACCGTTGCGACGTCGGCCGCGGAAAACGTGAGCGCGGACGACCGGTAGATCACGCCTTTTTTCATCGCTGCGCCGCTCGGGGTGGCATAGCCCGTTCCGTCCGGTCCTGCGGTATCGCGAAAATTCGCTACCGAGGCGAGCCTGGGCGTCGTGACGGGGGCGATCGCGATCGAATCGCCGCCGCACGCGGACAGAAACGACGCGCTTCCCAGCGCGATGCCGAACGTGCCGGCGCCCAGCCGGAGAAAGTGTCGTCGGGAAATTTCGTTTTTCTGATGCATTCACTGACCTTTGTCGGAGACTGTCACGGGAAGTTGCGACCGCCGTTGCGATCGAAGTCGCTGCCGGCCCGGCGCGCCGCGCGGCAACGCGCAGATCTGCGATCTCGATCGGCCTGCAGTCGGACGATGCGCCGGGCGCGTCGATCTCTCGCCGGGTAAGCGCACGGTAGCGATTCGCGGCGAAACGGCCATCGTCCTTTTCGACTAGGACGCGATGCGGGCGCGGTGCAATTCGCGCAACTTGCGATGCGTGCGACGGCTGCGGCGCGGTAAGATCGGCGTCAGTAGCTTGATGATCGAAGCATGGTGGCCGACACGGGGGAGGCGTCATGGATCTGAAGGAACTCGACGTATTGGGAGCGGACGTCGGCGATCACTGGTACTACGCGTCGAAGGCGAGCGCGATTCGCCGGTTCCTGGGCGCGGCGGATGCAAACCGGATACTCGATGTCGGCGCGGGCTCGGGTTTCTTTTCGAAACATTTGCTCGAGCGCACGCAGGCGACGGAAGCGTGGTGTGTCGACACGAGCTACGCCGACGATACCGACGGCGAGGCGGCAGGCAAGCCCGTCCATTTTCGCCGCGCCGTCAATCGGCTCGATGCCGATCTCGTGTTGCTGATGGACGTGCTCGAGCACGTCGACGACGATGTCGGGCTGCTTGCACAATATGTGGCCGGCGTGCCGAAGGGCAGCCGCTTCCTGATCACCGTTCCCGCGTTTCAGTTCCTCTGGAGCGCGCACGACGACTTTCTCGAACACAAGCGCAGGTATACGCTCGACGGCCTCGAAGACGTCGTGCGCCGTGCGGGGCTCGAGGTCGAGCGCGGCGCTTACTACTTCGGCTTCACGTTTCCGCTCGCGGCGGCATTGCGACTGAGCGAGCGAGCGCGTCGCCAGCCACGCGAACCCGCGTCGCAACTGCGTCGACACAATCCGGTAGTCAATGGTTTGCTCAAGCTGATCTGCCGCGCCGAGTTGCCGATGTTCCGGTTCAACCGGTTGGCGGGGCTCACGGTGATCTGTGTCGCGCGCAGCGCGTGAGCGTCAGGCGGATCGCGTGGACGGACGACGGACCGGCGGGGCGTCATGTGCGTCGCCGTTCGTGTCGGATCCGTCATGCCACGGTGCGCCACAAAAAATTTCGGCAGGGACATGCACAAAATGCATGCGACCCGTTCTAAACCGGCCAACTCTCTGTTATAATTTTTTTCTTTCGGGGCGTAGCGCAGCCTGGTAGCGTACCTGCATGGGGTGCAGGTGGTCGGAGGTTCAAATCCTCTCGCCCCGACCAGATAAGAACCCGCGTCAGTTCAGGCTGACGCGGGTTTTTTCTTGCCCGTCGCTTTTTTGCACATCCCGGCGCGGCCCCGGTAAAATGCAAGGTTGATCCACGGAAAGCGCCGTGATTTAGCGGAAGAGGATTCCCCGAACATGACTGATCTTCGTCTTACCATGCGGTTCGCTGCAGTGCTCGCCACTGGCGCGCTCGTCGCCGGTTGCGGTACGTCGTCGCCCACGAAAGTGGACTACAAGAGCGATTCGAAATCGAAGGAAGCGTCGCTCGCAGTGCCGCCCAACATGCTCGACGAGACGGCCGATCAGCGTTCGCTGCCGCCGCAGGGCGGCGCGACTTCCCTGTCCGCGCTTCAGCAGGTCCAGCACACGGCGCCCGCGACGGATACCGTCGCGCCCGCCGTGGCCGGCATGCATATCCAGCGCGACGGCACCGAGAGCTGGCTCGTGATCGACGGCAAGAAGCCCGGCGACATCTGGCCGCAAGTGCGCCGCTTCTGGCAGGAGCAGGGCTTCCTGCTCGTCGTCGACCAGCGCGACAAGGGCGTGATGGAAACCGACTGGAACGAGACCCATCCGCAGATCAACGACGGCCTGATCCGCAGTGTGATCTCGAAAGCGATGGGCAATTCGTACGTGACGGCCGAGCGCAACAAGTACCGCACGCGCCTCGATTCGGCGCCGAACGGCGGCACCTATGTGTTCGTCAGCCAGAAGGGCATGCGCGAGGCGATCACCGGCGCGAACAACGATTCGAGCAAGTGGGAAGCGAAGCCGAACGATCCGGCGCTCGAGACGGAATACCTGAAGCGGTTGATGGCGGTGCTTGCGCAGAACGAGCAGCGTGCGAAGAACGGCGAGCCGCCGGTCGCGAACATCAACGACAACACGGTGCAGAAGGACAAGAAGGCCGATACCGACGCATCGAAGGCGGCTGCCGCGGCGATTGCTGCGCAGAACGTCGCGCGTACGTCGTCGCAAGCGAACGACGTCGACACGAGTGCAGTGCCGTCCGAAGTCACGCTCGGCGAGCCGTACGACCGGTCGTGGCTGCACGTCGGCCTCGCACTCGATCGCGCGAACTTCACGGTCGACGATCGCGATCGCACGAAGGGTCTGTATTTCGTGCGTTATGTCGATCCGAAGGATCTGAGCGCGGCCGAGCAGGGCTTCTGGAGCCAACTGTTCCACGGCAAGAAGGAAAAGCAGGCGAAGCAGTATCGCGTCAACGTGAAGGCGCTGACGGCCGACCAGACGCGTGTGGCAGTCGTCGACGATTCGGGTGCGATCGATTCGTCGTCGCCGGCCCGGCAGATCATGGGGCTGCTCGTGAATCAGCTGCGCTGATCGCGACGATCCCGCTCGTCGAACAAGCCCGCCGCCCGGCGGGCTTTTTTTATGGTCGCGCGCCGTGACGTCGGCGTGTGCGGGACGTTCGGCTGCTCCGCCTTGTGACGTTACGTAACATCCGCGCGTTACGGCGGCGGAACGGGTGTTACATCGTCATGGTCCCGGAAAATATCCTTATGGATCAATGACGTGCTTTCGAAAATGCACCTGGCACGCAAACTGCTTTATTAGTTCGAATCGTTAGGACAGGGAGGGTGGTGCCAGAGACCGGGCAGGCGTCGCGAACGCCCGACCAACGGTTTCGACGTCCCCAGATGCCGGCGCTGCGAGCGCGGGCACAACCGATGATGATCCGCGCCGCGCGCGGGTCTCGATGGCCCCGTCGCCTATCCTCGTAGGGCGACGGTTTCGCCCGCGCTTCGTATGAAGCGCGGGCAATTTTTTTTGGTGGGGCCGCAATGCGAGGGCGCCGATCCGGCCTGTGCGGGATTCGGTGATTCGCAATCAATTGGAGTGGGGGCGGCGCGGTTCGCATCCGGCGAGCGCCGGTAGGGCGAGGTCGCGTTGGCGGTGTGTGAGCGTTCCACTCACACGCCGCTCAATCGCGAAACGGACGCGGACCGGCTCGATCGGCCCGGGGTTCGCGTGCAGTCGCAGCGCGTGCGAGCAGGGCGGTGCGGCCGGACGCGTTGCCGGCCGCCGCGACGCGTCAGTGCGACGCGCTGGGTACGTCAAGGATCAGGATGATCGTCCAGTCGGCATCGCCGTCGTGGTGATACTGGCGTTCGGCGACGATGAACGGTTGCTGCTTGCCTTGCGGGCCGAGGAAAAGCACGTCGCCCTCCATCGGCAGGCACTCGATCGGCGGCAGCGCGAGAAAGGCGTCGTCCGAGCCGCGCGGCATCAGTTGCTTGATCTTGCGAGTGGCTGCTTCGGTCCACTCGATGTCGAGTTGAATGTTGCTCATGCTGTCCTCCGCACCGGGGTGCGCACGGGTGGAAAATTTCGGTGCGCGACTTTAGCACAGCGCGCAGGCGCCGCAACCAAAAAAGCCGAACCCGGTTGCCCGGATTCGGCTTTTCGCTTGTGCGGTGCCGCCGAACTTACTGGCTGGCAGCGTCTGCCGGAGCGGCCTTGGCGGCCTTCTTGCCAGCCTTCTTCGCTGCCTTGTGGTGAGCAGCCTTCTTGCCGTGGTGCTCTTCCTGCGCCGCCGGCTGTGCAGCCTCGGCTGCTTGCTGCTGTTGCAGTGCCTGTGCGCGCTGCTCGATCTCGGCGATCTTCGCCGGGTCGGTGATGGTCTGGATTTGCGTGCTCTCTTGCGCATACGCTGCGCCAGTCAGCGCCGACATCGCGACCAGAATAGCCAGGGACGTCTTCTTCATTGCTTTACCTCCGCTAAGTGGTGATGAACCCGAATGTTGCCGTTTTGTCTGGCGACTGCAATCGAGTGCGTGTCGAGTGTAACAAAAGTGACGGATCAATGTGCACCGGATCGAGGCACAGCGCAAGGCCCCGTTGAAGTCGCGCAACACTTCGTGCATTCCGTCATGCGCATGCCATCCCGGGGCGGCACCGTCGCATTCGCCGCCGGTGCAAGCGTCGCCATCAAAACCAGCCGAGCCATCGGTAGACGTGGAATTGTGCGATGCCGATCAGTTCGTGCAATGCCTGATTCGCGTCTTCCAGGTTGTGCCAGCGGGGCAGCCAGCCCGTTTGCGCGCGCCGGCGGTTCGCATAAACGGGTTGCGGATCGATGTCGAAGCGGCGGAAATCGAGCAATGCGCGGCGCATCTGATAGGACGACGTGACGAGAATGCGCGTGTCGTCATGTTGTGAGCGTAGTATAGATGTAGTGAATTTCGCATTTTCGTAGGTGGTACGGCTGTTCGGCTCGAGGACGAGGTCGCTGGAAGCGACACCCGCCGCGACCAGCAGGCGCCCGTAGACGGCCGCCTCGGTTTCGCCGTGACGTTGCGGGTCGCCGCCCGACATCACCACGGTGCAGCGGGTGGCCTGCTGCCGGCACGTGCGGTAGAGCGCCGCGGTCGCGCGGATGCGTGCTTCCCCGTCGGGAGGCGGTCGCAGGCCGGTGTCGCTGCGCCGCGTGCCGGCGCCGATGATGATCAGCGTGGTCCGGCCATGCATGTCGGGGCGCTCGACCGGCGTCACGCCCGCCTCGGTCCACGCGATGAGCGGCGCGGCGAGCCAGCCTGTCGCGAGCAGCCAGAATAGCGCGACGCTCGCGATCGCGATGAGTCGCCGCCGCTTGCGGCAGAGCATGAAACCGATGAAGAGAAGTACAAATGAATCGAACAGAATCAATTTGATTGGGGTATGGTGTCTTTTTATGGACGGCTGACGATCCGGCCCTGACGCGACGCCGAACGTCGGCCCCCAGAATCGGTGGCGGTATCGGCGGGCGGAGCTCCCGCCCGGCGCGCCGCTTCGCATTGTCGCTGCACTTTAAGAAAGAATCGAGATGACCACGTATTCCAACGAAGCGGTGCTCGACGCATTGAGACGAGTGCAGTACCGCCAGGTACCGTGGGCGCGCCGCCCGGGCGTGTTCGAGTATCTCCGGTCGCTGGGGCTGATGGACACGGTCAGGCAGAAGACCGTTGCTCCCGCACCGGGTTTCCATGCGCCGGTCGACATCGCGGTGCTGACCGACAACGGTCGTGCCGAATGCGCGCGCCTCGAGCGTGACGAGAAACTGCTTTCCTGGACCGATCGCCGTATGGACGACTACGCATTGAGCGAAGCGAGCGCCGTGGCGATTCTCGAAAGCCGCCTGTAGCGGCGCACTCCTGTTCTCGCGCGCCGGCCACCGACGACGCAAAAAAAAGCCCGTATCGCGAGGATACGGGCGTACCGGATACTTTTGCTGTTGCCACGCTGTGCTCATGGCAACGAATGTGACTCGTCGCATGTCGGGCAGTTCCCGAATCCGGTAATTTTCTTTGACGAAATCCCGCGGACTACGGATGACGCGGCAGGTCGGTCGGCTGCGAGCCAGTGCGCGCGCGCGCGTTGCTGGCGATGTCGCCGCGCAAATCGCCACGCGGCACGGTCAGCCGATTGGGCGGCGCGGCGGGCGGTTGCTGGCGAAGGGTGTTCCGATGATCCTGCTGGTGGTGAGGCGGCTTCGCGCGATCGTCCGCGCGAGCGGGGGCGGTCAGCGCCAGCGAAATGACAATGCCGCATGCGACGAGCAGTGACATTGGTTTCATGGCGGGGCTCCCTTCAAGCCACCGGCGCGGCCTGTTGATATTTCGCTAAGGTAAGCGTGGGAGTGCAGGCTTGCTGTAAATAATCGTAAATAGATGTATCGCCGCACGACAGGCGCAATCGACGACGACGCGAGCGCCGCGCAAAAGCGCGTGGCACTGAAAGAAACCGGGCGGCCGAAGCCGCCCGATCGAGCATGCGTTACGCCATCTTCACGGGGGCGCGCCAGGATTCCGGGTTGGTCCAGAAGGCGCCGCGCAGCCGGTCGCGGCTCGGCGGTGCTGGCGGCTTCGTCGCGCTCGCCCCGATGCGCCCGCGCAGCGAGATCTGGCGGCCGCTCGTGCCGAGTCGCTTGACGATTTCGGCGAGCGTGCCGTCTGCCTGCCATTCGTCGAAGCGACGGCGGCAGGTCGGCGGCGACGGATAGCGGCCCGGCAGCTTCGACCAGCCTTCACCCGTCGACAGTACCCACAGCACGGCGTTTACCACCGAACGGGCCTCCACGCGGGGACGGCCGCGCCGTTCACTGCGTGCGGGTTCCGAGCAAAACAGACCTTCGACCAGCGCCCACTCGTTATCTCTCAAATCGTCGAACAGCATCATGTCCTCACCTCAGCGAAGCTAACTCCGGTGCGCTGCCCTGCGCCGCGCACTCTTCAAGCACTCGAGCGTCGAGTGCCGGGTGGGGGCTTCCGGTTGGCCGGCAGCGGCGTTTCTGCCCTCTGTCCCGACTCGACCTGCGCCCTGTACGTCAGATAAAGCACGATGTGTGCCATGTCTGAGGCGATTCCCGTGAGAGCCGCTTGGCAGCGGGCTGACGGCTAAGTCAGCTAGGGGCGTATAAGACGCCAAAATAACCCGCCAGCAAATCAGGACAATCACCAATCTTGTGCAAGTCGCCCGTGCTACGTGCGTTTGCGTCGATATTGCACCGCAGCGAAACATGTGCTGCCGGTGCCGGATTCGCACATCGAAGACGATGGCGCGCATTAAAATCGCGCATCGGTATCGACGATTGATGAGGAGAGGGGATGAACGTTACGCTGCGCCAGCTTCGCGTATTCATCGAGGTTGCGCGGCTCCGGAGCTTCAGTCGCGCGGGCGACGAGATCGGGCTCACGCAGTCCGCGGTCAGCCGTTGCGTGCGCGAACTCGAGACCGAGCTCGGACTGAAGCTGATCGACCGGACGACGCGCGACGTGCAGTTGACCGACGTCGGGACGAACCTGATCGCGAGCGTGTCCCGCCTGATCGCCGATCTCGACGACACGCTGCGCGAGATTCGCGAGATCGGCGAGCAGCGGCGGGGGCGCGTGATCGTCGCAGCGAGCCCGACGATCGCGTGCCGGCTGATGCCGCGCGTCGTCGCGTCGTGCGAGCGCCAGTTCCCGTTCGTCACGCTCGGCCTGCGTGACGACGTGCAGAGCGACGTCCTGCGCAAGGTGAAGTCGAGCGAAGTCGATTTCGGCGTCGTCATCGGGCCGCTCGCCGTTGCCGATCTCGTATGCGAACCGTTGATGACCGACTCGTTCTGCCTGGTCGCGCGCGCCGATCATCCGCTCGCGGCGCGGGCCGAGGTGCCGTGGACGGCGCTCGACGGCGAGCGTCTCGTGCTGCTCGACCATGCGTCCGGAAGCCGGCCGCTGATCGACGCCGCGCTGGCCGCCCATCGGGTCAATGCGACGGTCATGCAGGAGCTCGGGCATTCGGCGACGGTGTTCGGGCTCGTTGAGGCCGGCGTCGGGGTGAGCGTGCAGCCGTGGCTGTCGCTGCCGCTGCCGGCCGGATCGACACTGGTCGCGCGGCCGCTGACGCCGCGTACCGAGCGCACCGTCGAGCTGGTGCGCCGCCGCGACCGCTCGCTGTCGCCGGCCGCGCAGGCGATCTGGGAACTCGTGCGCCAGATGCCGGCGCGGGCGGAGGATCTCGACTGAAAGGGTGCGGATCGGGCGCGCACGCCGGTACACTACGCGGATCGTGTTCCTCGGTGGCGGTTCTCGATGACGCATTCCGCAGATGTCGGCCCGGCGACGGGCGAGCCGGCGGCGCGCAGCGCAGTTCAGGCGCTGCGTCCGTCGCTGATCCGGGAAGTGGCGAACGCCGGCTTCGGCGTACCCGACGTGCTGCCGTTCTGGTTCGGCGAATCCGATCGCGTGACGCCCGAATTCATTCGCGACGCGGCTGCCGCGGCACTGCGCGACGGTGCGACCTTCTACACGCACAACCTCGGCACCGTGTCGCTGCGCAACGCGATTGCGACCTATGTCGGTGCGCGTCACGGTGCGACGGCGGCCGATACGATCGCCGTGACGAGTTCGGGCGTGAGCGCGCTGATGCTGGCCGCGCAATTGCTGGTCGGCCCGGGCGACCGCGTCGTCGCCGTCACGCCGCTCTGGCCGAACCTCGTCGAGATCCCGAAGATCCTCGGTGCACAGGTCGAGTGCGTGTCGCTCCGCCATGGCGATGCGGGCTGGCGGCTCGACGTCGACCGGCTGATCGCGGCGCTGACGCCCGGCACGCGGATGCTGTTCGTCAACTCGCCGAACAATCCGACCGGCTGGGTGATGTCCCGCGACGACCAGCAGGTCGTGCTCGCGCATTGCCGGCGCCACGGCATCTGGGTGGTCGCCGACGAGGTATACGAGCGGCTCGTGTTCGGCACGGACGGCGCGCCGTCGTTCCTGGACATCGCATCGCGCGACGAGCGGGTGATCGTCGTGAATTCGTTCTCGAAGGCCTGGGCGATGACGGGCTGGCGGCTCGGATGGCTGGTCGCGCCGGCGTCGGTGATGGGCGATCTGTCGAAGCTGGTCGAGTACAACACATCGTGCGCGCCGGGTTTCATCCAGGCCGCGGGAGAAGTCGCGCTGCGTGACGGCGAGCCGTTCGTGCAGTCGTTCGTCGCGGCGCTGCGCGGTGCGCGTGACCACCTGGTCGCCGCGCTGCGCACGTTGCCGGGCGTCGACGTGCCGCCTCCGCCGGGTGCGATGTACCTGTTCCTGCGGTTGCCGGGCGCGGACGACAGTCTTGCGTTCTGCAAGTCGCTGGTGCGCGAGGCGGGGCTCGGGCTGGCGCCCGGCCGCGCGTTCGGCCCGGAGGGGGAAGGGTTCGTGCGCTGGTGCTACGCGTGCGATCCGGTGCGGCTCGAGGCAGGCGTCGAGCGCTTGCGGGCGTTCCTCGCGCGCGGCGCAGGCCTGCGTTGAAGCGGGGGCGGAGCGGGTGCGGCATGCGGGCGGCGGGCCTTTCGGCTCATCTTTACGCACCGGGCAATTTTGCGTAAGATGGCGCTCAGTCACGCGGTTCCGTCGTTGAACCGTGCTGTTCCGTCCGGTTTGGGCCTGGCTTGAAGTTGGTTCGCCGCCCCCGGTTCGTGCTCCCATCAATATGACCGATCAGAATCGGGCGAGCGCGTCTTCCGTTCCTTTCGTCTGTTTGTTGATCCGGTTCGTTTGACCACAGGGTCTGGCCTAGCTGCATGAATACCCAAGAGGCGAAGATCGTCCTCGAGACTGCTTTGATCTGCGCGCAGGAACCGCTGAAGCTCGGCGATTTGCGCAAGCTCTTTGCCGACGGCGTGTCGGCTGACACGGTCCGCACGTTGCTCGAAGATCTGAAACAGGATTGGTCCGGCCGCGGTGTCGAACTGGTGGCGCTGGCAACCGGATGGCGCTTCCAGAGCAAGCCGGCGATGCGCCATTACCTGGACCGACTGCATCCCGAGAAGCCGCCGAAATATTCGCGTGCGGTGCTCGAGACGCTCGCGATCATTGCGTATCGGCAACCCGTCACGCGTGGCGACATCGAAGAGATTCGCGGCGTCACGGTCAATACGCAGGTGGTCAAGCAGCTCGAGGATCGCGGCTGGATCGAGGTGATCGGGCATCGCGACGTGCCGGGCCGCCCGGCGCTGTACGCGACGACCAAGCAGTTCCTCGACGATCTCGGCCTGAAGGCGCTCGACGACCTGCCGGCGCTCGAGGAGCCGGCGGCGAACATCGAAGCCGCGCTGCTCGCGCAGCAGGCGATGGACTTCGACGGCGATGCGCCGGCGGCGGACGCGGTGCCGGAAGCCGGCGAGGCGGCGGCGGACGAGTCGCACGTTCGGCCGGACGAATTGCCGGGCGACGCCGCAACGGAAGGCGCGCCGACGCAGGAAATGCCGAACCGCGATACGCTGGAAGCGGATCGCGTTCAGAGCGAACAGGGCGGCGCCGAAGCAGCGCCGGCCGGCGAGCAGCCCGAGCCGCTGCACGCGGTGTGGAACGAGGAAGATCGCAAGCCGGCTGCCGACGCGGTTGCCGGAGACGGAGCGGAAGCGGCCGGCGACATGCCGGGCGAGGCTGGCCAGGCCGACGCCTCACGCTCCCGTCCCGCGGACGGCGAGTTGCTGGACGATACGTCCGACAGCCTCGCCGACGCCGTACGCAGTGCCAGCGCGCCCATCGGCGCCGACGCGCTGCCGGACGACGAAGCAGAACCCGAACAGCGCCGCGCCTGATCGCGGCCGACTTCTTGCCGCGCCCGAGTCGGGCGCGAGACCTGACATTTTGAGGTTGTTTTGACTGATATCCACGATATTGAATCGTCCGCGCCTGCCGTGCAGGCCGCGCGTGCCGACGATGCGCCGGAGCAGGACGCTCCGGCCGCGGGTGGTGACGAGCGTCCCCGCCGCGGCCTGCGGCGCGGCCCGCGCAGCCTGATCGCGCGTCGCCGCGCGGCAGCCAAGTCGAAGGGCGATGGCGAGTCGCAGGGCGGCGAGGGCGCGGAAGCGCAGCCGGCCGACGCGGCGGAAGCGCAGCCCGCACGCGCGCCGCGCAAGGAAGGTGCGGCCAAGGGTGGCCGCAAGCCGGCCGGCAAGCGCGAAGGCGCAGCCAAGGGCGCCCAGGGCGGGCAAGGCGGCCAGGGGCGACGCGGCGGTTCGGCGAAGGCCGAGGGCGGCGCGGCGAAGGCCGAAGGCGACGCAGCGTCGCAGGACGATCTGTTCGCCTATGTGACGTCGCCGGCATTCGACGCGGACAATTCGGCGGGCGGCAGCGGCGTACGTGCGCCGATGCTGCGTCGCGGCCGCAGCCAGCCGGCGAACAAGCGCGTGCTGTCGCCGGACGACGACGCGCCGAAGCTCCACAAGGTGCTCGCGGAAGCCGGTATGGGTTCGCGCCGCGAAATGGAAGAGCTGATCGTCGCCGGCCGCGTGTCGGTGAACGGTGAGCCCGCGCATATCGGCCAGCGCATCATGCCGACCGATCAGGTTCGCATCAACGGCAAGCCGGTCAAGCGCAAGCTGCCGAACAAGCCGCCGCGCGTGCTGCTGTACCACAAGCCGACCGGCGAGATCGTCAGCCACGCGGACCCGGAAGGTCGTCCGTCGGTGTTCGACCGCCTGCCGCCGATGAAGACGGCGAAATGGCTCGCGGTGGGCCGTCTCGACTTCAACACCGAAGGCCTGCTGATGCTGACGACGTCGGGCGATCTCGCGAACCGCTTCATGCATCCGCGCTACAGCGTCGAACGCGAGTACGCGGTGCGCGTCGTCGGCGAACTGTCCGAAGGGATGCGGCAGAAACTGCTGCATGGCGTCGAGCTCGATGACGGCCCGGCGAACTTCCTGCGCATCCGCGACGGCGGCGGCGAAGGCACGAACCACTGGTATCACGTTGCGCTGGCCGAAGGCCGCAACCGCGAAGTGCGCCGGATGTTCGAGGCGGCCGGCCTGATGGTGAGCCGCCTGATCCGTACGCGTCACGGTCCGATCCCGCTGCCGCGCGGCCTGAAGCGCGGCCGCTGGGAAGAGCTCGACGAGGCGCAGGTGCGCAAGCTGATGGCGACCGTCGGCCTGAAGGCGCCGTCCGAGGAAAAGGGCAAGCGCGGTGGTGCAGGGCAGGCCGAGCGCCGCCAGCCGGATCCGATGCAGACGTCGATGGGCTTCATCGGCCGCGAGCCGGTGCTGACGACGCATGGTCAGCTCGACCAGCCGCGTCGCGGTGGCGGCCGGCGCGGCGCTCCGGGCCTGCCCGGCCTGAGCGGTTACGGCAGCTTGCCGGTTTCGCCGTCAGGCTATGGCAACCGCTCGGGTGGCGGTCGCGATGTCGATGGCAATCGCGCGTCGTATGGCGCGGGCCCCAAGCGTGAAGGCGCTGGCGGCAAGCGCGGCGGCGGCAAGGGCGGCAACCGCAATCCCAACGGCAATCGCGCCGAAGGCGCCGGCAACGGCGGTGGCGGTGCGCGCGGCGGTCAGCGTCCGCAGCGCAATCGCTCGCGGGGCCGCTGAGCGTTTGTGGCGTCCGGCGGCATGAAGCCGCCGGTGTGCCGGCGATATCGGCATGAGTCCGATTGGGTCGGCACCTCGCCCCGCGTGGTTTGCTTTTGACTGTATATATATCGCGCTGCCGGACTATGCCGCCTGGTCGGACAGTCCGGTTTCGCATTTTTGGTCGGTAAAGGCGGGCTGGACGCTGCTTTTACCGGCTGGCTTGGCGTTTGCGCCAAAAATCGCTATAATCGCGGAGTCGCTGGGCGTACGGATTCAATGTGCGGCTCAGGTGCGACCACCAGTAAGAAGATGGGCGTTCCGCCCATTTTTTTTTGCTGAAACGGTTAGGCATCTCGGGTAGCGCTTCCTGCGCCGGCTAAGGCGCGCGCCCGCGGGTGAATCGCGAGCGGCGGGCGCGAACACCTGAGAGGACACTGTGCAACTGACGGAACTGATAGAAACCACGGTCACCGGGCTCGGCTACGAGCTGGTGGATCTCGAGCGCACCGGGCGCGGCATGCTTTGCATCTACATCGATCAGCCTGCCGGCATCTCGCTCGAAGATTGCGAAAAGGTCACGCGTCAGCTCCAGCACGTCTTGACGGTCGAAAACATCGATTACGAACGGCTCGAAGTCTCGTCCCCGGGGCTCGACCGCCCGTTGAAGAAGCTGGCCGACTTCGAGCGCTTCGCCGGCAGCGAAGTTTCCGTGACCTTGAAAAAGCCGCTGGACGGGCGCAAGACGTACCGGGGCATTCTGCACGCGCCGAATGGCGAAACGATCGGTTTGGAATTTGAGAGGAAGAAGGGCGAGGCAGCCATGCTGGATTTCACGCTGGCCGATATCGACAAAGCCCGCCTGATTCCGCAAGTTGACTTTAGGAGCCGCAAATAATGAGTCGCGAAGTGTTGATGCTGGTGGATGCGCTGGCGCGCGAGAAAAACGTCGACAAGGATGTGGTGCTGGGCGCCCTCGAGGCCGCGCTCGCTTCCGCTTCCAAGAAGCTGTTCGACGAAGGCGCCGAAATCCGCGTCCATATCGATCGCGAAAGCGGCGAGCACGAAACCTTCCGTCGCTGGCTCGTCGTGCCCGACGAGGCAGGCTTGCAGGAGCCGGATCGCGAGATCCTGCTGTTCGAAGCACGTGAGCAGAAGCCCGACGTCGAAGTCGGCGAATTCATCGAGGAGCCGGTGCCGTCGATCGAGTTCGGCCGTATCGGCGCGCAGGCCGCGAAGCAGGTGATCCTGCAGAAGGTGCGCGATGCCGAACGCGAGCAGATTCTGAACGACTACCTCGAGCGCGGCGAAAAGATCATGACCGGCACGGTGAAGCGCCTCGACAAGGGCAACTTCATCGTCGAATCGGGCCGTGTCGAAGCGCTGCTGCGCCGCGACCAGCTGATCCCGAAGGAAAACCTGCGCGTGGGCGACCGCGTGCGTGCCTACATCGCGAAGGTCGACCGCACCGCGCGCGGCCCGCAGATCGAACTCTCGCGCACGGCGCCCGAGTTCCTGATGAAGCTGTTCGAGATGGAAGTGCCGGAAATCGAGCAGGGCCTGCTCGAGATCAAGGCAGCCGCTCGCGATCCGGGCGTGCGCGCGAAGATCGGCGTGATCGCCTACGACAAGCGGATCGATCCGATCGGCACCTGCGTCGGCATCCGCGGTTCCCGCGTGCAGGCCGTGCGCAACGAGCTCGGTGGCGAAAACATCGACATCGTGCTATGGTCCGAGGATCCCGCCCAGTTCGTGATCGGCGCGCTCGCGCCGGCAGCCGTCCAGTCGATCGTCGTCGATGAAGAAAAGCACTCGATGGACGTCGTCGTCGACGAGAACGAGCTGGCTGTCGCGATCGGCCGCAGCGGTCAGAACGTTCGCCTTGCCAGCGAACTGACCGGCTGGCAGATCAACATCATGACGCCGGACGAATCCGCCCTGAAGCAGGGTGAAGAGCGCGACCGACTGCGTTCGCTGTTCATGGCGCGTCTCGACGTCGACGAAGAAGTTGCCGACATCCTGATCGACGAAGGCTTCACGAGCCTCGAAGAGATCGCGTACGTGCCGCTCAACGAAATGCTCGAAATCGAGGCGTTCGACGAGGACACCGTGCACGAACTGCGCAACCGCGCACGCGACGCACTGTTGACGATGGCGATCGCGAACGAAGAAAAGGTTGAAAATGCAGCGCTGGATTTGAAGGGCCTCGACGGCATCACGCCGGAGTTGCTCGCGAAGCTGGCCGAACACGGCATGCAGACGCGCGACGATGTCGCCGAGCTGGCCGTGGATGAACTGGTCGATATGACCGGGATGGAAGAGGATGCCGCTAAGGCGTTGATCATGAAAGCACGTGAACACTGGTTCCAGTGAGAAATGACCATGGCGCACTGATTTGATGGCGGCCGTATGGCCTGACCCGATGCTAACCGCAAGGAATCGGTCCTTGCACTAAGAGGAATGAATGGCGAGTAACAACGTAGCCCAATTTGCCGCGGAACTGAAAATGCCTGCTGGTGTGCTGCTCGAACAGCTGCAGGCAGCGGGCGTCCAGAAAGCGAGTGAAGACGATGCGCTGTCCGAAGCGGACAAGGCGCGTCTGCTCGATCATTTGCGCAAGTCACACGGCGCAACCGACGGCGACAAGCGCAAGATCACGCTGACCCGCAAGCATACGTCGGAGATCAAGCAATCTGACGCGACGGGCAAGGCTCGCACCATTCAGGTCGAGGTCCGCAAGAAGCGTACGTTCGTCAAGCGCGACGACGTGGCCGAGGGTGCGGAACAGGGTCAGGCGCAGGTCGCCGAAGCGGACGACGATGCGGAACTGAAGCGTCGCGAGGAGGAAGCGCGCCGCGAGGCCGAGCTGCTCGAGAAGCAGGCGCAGGAACTGCGCGAGCGTCAGGAGCGCCTCGAGCGCGAGGAAGCCGAGCGCCGTGCCCGTGAGGAAGCGGCCGAAGCCGAGCGCCGCCGTGCCGAGGAAGAAGCGGCGGCGAAGCGTGCCGCGGCCGAAGCCGCAGCGGCACAGCAGGCGGCTGCCCAGCAGGCCGCCGAGGCTCAGCAGGAAGCAGCCGGTGCGCAGTCCGCGCAGGATGAAGCACGCGCGGCCGCCGAACGTGCGGCCCAGCGCGAAGCGGCGAAGAAGGCCGAGGATGCTGCCCGCGAGGCGGCGGACAAGGCGCGCGCCGAGCAGGAAGAGATCAGCAAGCGTCGCGCGGCGGCAGAAGCCGAAGCACGCGCGATCCGCGAAATGATGAACACGCCGCGCAAGGCCGTGGTCAAGGCAGTCGAGCCGCCGAAGCCGGTGGAACCGCCGAAGCCGGCCGAAGCGAAGGGCACGCTGCACAAGCCGGCAAAGCCGGCGGGCGCAGGCGCGCAGGGACGTCCGGCCGTGAAGAAGCCGGCCGGTGCAGCGCCGGCGGCCACGACGGCACCGGCAGGCGCGGGCGACCGCAACAAGAAGCCGGGCGGCGGCAAGGGCGGCTGGCAGGACGACGCAGCGAAGCGCCGCGGCATCAAGACGCGCGGCGATTCGAGCGGCGGCGTCGACCGCGGCTGGCGCGGCGGCCCGAAGGGTCGCGGCCGTCACCAGGACAGCGCATCGACGTTCCAGGCACCGACCGAACCGATCGTGCGTGAAGTGCACGTGCCGGAAACCATCTCGGTTGCCGATCTCGCGCACAAGATGTCGATCAAGGCCTCCGAAGTCATCAAGGTGATGATGAAGATGGGCCAGATGGTCACGATCAACCAGGTGCTGGACCAGGAAACGGCGATGATCGTCGTCGAGGAACTGGGCCACCGCGCGGTTGCCGCGAAGCTGGACGATCCGGAAGCACTGCTGGTCGAAGGCGAGACCGGTACCGATGCGGAACAGCTGCCGCGCCCGCCGGTCGTCACCGTGATGGGTCACGTCGACCACGGCAAGACCTCGCTGCTCGACCACATCCGCCGCGCGAAGGTTGCAGCGGGCGAAGCGGGCGGCATTACGCAGCACATCGGCGCATACCACGTCGAAACGCCGCGCGGCGTCATCACGTTCCTCGATACGCCGGGTCACGAAGCGTTCACGGCAATGCGTGCACGCGGCGCGAAGGCGACCGACATCGTGGTGCTGGTGGTGGCTGCCGACGACGGCGTGATGCCGCAGACGAAGGAAGCCATCGCGCACGCGAAGGCGGGTGGCGTGCCGATCGTCGTGGCGATCAACAAGATCGACAAGCCGGAAGCGAACCCGGACCGCGTCAAGCAGGAGCTGGTCGCGGAAGGCGTCGTGCCGGAAGAATACGGTGGCGATTCGCCGTTCGTGCCGGTGTCGGCCAAGACGGGCGCCGGTATCGACGACCTGCTCGAGAACGTGCTGCTGCAGGCCGAAGTGCTGGAACTGAAGGCACCGGTCGAGGCGCCGGCGAAGGGCATCGTGATCGAAGCGAAGCTGGACAAGGGCAAGGGCCCGGTCGCGACGATCCTGGTGCAGTCGGGTACGCTGAATCGCGGCGACATCGTGCTCGCAGGCACGGCTTACGGCCGCGTGCGTGCGATGCTCGACGAGAACGGCAAGCCGACGAAGGAAGCCGGCCCGTCGATCCCGGTCGAAATCCAGGGTCTGTCGGAAGTGCCGGGTGCGGGCGAGGAAGTGATCGTGCTGCCGGACGAGCGCAAGGCGCGCGAAATCGCGCTGTTCCGTCAGGGCAAGTTCCGCGACGTCAAGCTGGCGAAGCAGCAGGCCGCGAAGCTGGAAAGCATGCTCGAGCAGATGGGCGAAGGCGAAGTGCAGAACCTGCCGCTCATCATCAAGGCAGACGTGCAGGGCTCGCAGGAAGCGCTCGTGCAGTCGCTGCTCAAGCTGTCGACCGACGAAGTGCGCGTGCAGATCGTGCACAGCGCGGTGGGCGGCATCAGCGAGAACGACGTCAACCTGGCAACGGCATCGAAGGCGGTCATCATCGGCTTCAACACGCGTGCGGATGCACAGGCGCGGAAGCTGGCCGAAGCGAACGGTATCGACATCCGCTACTACAACATCATCTACGACGCAGTGGATGAGGTGAAGGCCGCGATGTCGGGCATGCTGGCGCCGGAGAAGCGCGAAGTCGTGACCGGCATGGTCGAGGTGCGCCAGGTGTTCAAGGTGCCGAAGGTCGGTACGGTTGCCGGCTGTATGGTCACCGACGGTATCGTCAAGCGCTCGTCGTCGGTTCGCGTGCTGCGCAACAACGTCGTGATCTTCACGGGCGAACTCGAATCGCTGAAGCGCTTCAAGGACGACGTGAAGGAAGTCAAGCAAGGCTTCGAGTGCGGTATGTCGGTGAAGAACTTCAACGACATCATCGAAGGCGACCAGTTCGAAGTCTTCGAAGTGACCGAAGTCGCACGGACGCTGTAATCGTCGCGTATCGGCTCATGGGGCGGGGCAGGCTTGGGCCTGTCCCGCCCATTTTCATGGTGGCGTGCCAACGGCGCGCCGCTTTATCCTGATAAACGGATCACGGATCGATCATGTCCAGGAAACGTACTTCCCCCAATCGCAACGTTCAGATCGCCGACCAGATTCAGCGCGATCTGTCCGAACTCATCATGCGCGAGGTCAAAGACCCGCGCATCGGTATCGTGACCATCCAGAGCGTCGAGCTTACGCCGGACTACGCGCATGCCAAGGTCTATTTCACGGCGCTGACCGGCGATCCGGACAAGACGCAGGAAGCGCTGAACCACGCGTCGGGCCACCTGCACAACCTGCTGTTCAAGCGCCTGCACATCCATACGGTGCCGACGCTGCACTTCCATTACGACCAGACGATCGAGAAGGCGGTGGAAATGTCGCGCCTGATCAAGGAAGCCAACTCGACGCGCGCGAAGGACGACGACGAAGCCGACGCGCCCGCGAAGGACGATTGAGCGCGCACGCCCCATGACGACTGCAGCTCCCCAGCGTCCACGCGTGCCGCGGCGCGCGCTGGATGGCGTCCTTCTGCTCGACAAGCCGGTCGGCCTGTCGAGCAACGACGCCCTGATTCGCGCGAAGCGCCTGCTTCTCGCGAAGAAAGCCGGCCATACCGGCACGCTCGATCCGCTGGCCTCGGGCCTGTTGCCGCTGTGCTTCGGCGAAGCGACGAAGTTCTCGCAGGACTTGCTGGAAGCGGACAAGACCTACGAAGCGACGATGCGTCTCGGCGTGCGCACGACCACCGGCGACACGGAAGGCGACGTGCTCGACACGCGCGCCGTCGAATGCGACCGTGCGGCGGTCGAAGCGGCGCTCGCGCGCTTTACCGGCGAGATCGTGCAGGTGCCCCCGATGTATTCGGCGCTCAAGCGCGATGGCAAGCCGCTGTACGAATACGCGCGTGCGGGCCAGACCGTCGAGCGGGAAGGCCGCAACGTGACGATCCATGCGCTCGATCTGCTGGCCTGTGAATTGCCGGACGTGACGTTCCGCGTGACCTGCAGCAAGGGCACGTATGTGCGCACGCTGGCCGAAGACATCGGCGAAGCGCTCGGCTGCGGTGCGCATCTGACGATGCTGCGTCGCACGGGTGTCGGCGCGCTGACGCTCGAACATGCGGTGACGCTCGACGCGCTGTCCGACGCTGCCGAAGCGGCGCGCGACGCCTGGCTTCAGCCGGTCGACGCGTTGCTGTCGACGTTTCCGCTGGTGCGCCTCGACGAAACGAGTGCGAAGCGATTCCTGCACGGCCAGCGCTTGCCGCTGTCGGCGCTCGATTCGATCGATGCGGCCGAGGGCGAGCGTGTGCGCGTGTACGACGCGCAGCGACTGCTCGGCGTGGCGCGCAAGGCCAACGGCGTGCTCGCGCCCGAACGCCTCGTCGTGACGGCTGCGTAACGCGCGACGCGCAAGCGCCGTCGTCGGAACGAAAAAAACCCGGTCGAAATCGACCGGGTTTTTTGTTGGGCGCGCTCGTTCGAGCGCGGTGCTCAGTGTGCAGCCGACGCCGCCGCACCCGCATCGCCGCCGCCCGCGCGCTCCGGCTTCGTGATCCAGATCAGTCCGATCAGCAGCACGAAGATCGCCGCCGAGATGTAGAACAGGTCGTTCACGCCGAGTTGCGCGGCCTGCTGCGTGGCCATGTTGTTGATGAGGCCGTGCGCCTGGTCCTGCGTCAGCCCGAGGCTGCGCATCTGTGTGACGGCCTGGTTGAACGTCGGGTTGTACGGGTTCGCCTGCTCGGCCAACTGCGCGTGATGGAAGTTGTTGCGGTGGTCCCACGCGGTCTGGAAGATCGATGTGCCGATGCCGCCGCACATGATCCGCACGAAGTTCGACAGGCCGGACGCCGCGGGAATGCGGTTGCCGGGCAGGCCGGACAGCGTGATCGACACGAGCGGGATGAAGAAGCCCGCCATCGCGATACCCTGCACGAGCGTCGGCAGCGTCAGCGACCATTCGTCGACGCCCGTCGTGTATCGCGAACGCATCCAGAAGCACAGCGCAAACGTCAGGAACGACGCCGTCGAGATGAAGCGCGGATCGGTACGCGGCAGATACTTCCCGGTGAGTGGCGACAACAGGATCGCGAACAACCCGACCGGCGCCATCACGAGGCCGGCGTCGGTCGCGGTGTAGCCGATTTGCGTCTGCAGCCACAGCGGCAACAGCACGAGATTGCCGAAGTACAGGCCGTACCCGATCGACAGTGCGACTGTGCCGCCGGTGAAGTTCCGCATGCGGAACAGCGACAGGTCGACGACCGGGTGCTCGGCGGTCAGCTCCCAGATCACGAAGAACGCGAACGCAATGACAGCGGTCAGCGCGAGCACGATAATGGTCGTCGACGCGAACCAGTCGAGATCCTTGCCCTTGTCGAGCATGATCTGCAGCGAGCCGACCCAGATGACCAGCAGCGCGAGGCCCACGCCGTCGATCGGCGCGCGGCGCACGGCCGACTCCCGATTGCGATAGATCGCCCACGTCGCGGCGGCGGCGGCGATGCCGACCGGGATGTTGACGTAGAAGATCCACGGCCACGAATAGTTGTCCGAGATCCAGCCGCCGAGAATCGGGCCTGCGACGGGCGCGATCAGCGTCGTCATCGCCCATAGTGCGAGCGCCATCGGTGCCTTCGCGCGCGGATAGCTCGACAGCAGGAGCGCTTGCGACAGCGGAATCATCGGGCCTGCGACCGCGCCTTGCAGCACGCGCGAGCCGAGCAGGAACGGCAGGTTCGGCGACAGCCCGCACATCCACGACGAGATGACGAACAGGATGATCGACGCGAGGAACAGGCGGACCTGACCGAAGCGGTCGGTCAGCCAGCCCGTCAGCGGCACGGAGATCGCGTTCGCGACGGCGAACGACGTGATGACCCACGTACCCTGGTCGGACGACACGCCGAGGTCGCCCGAGATGGTCGGGATCGCGACGTTCGCGATGGACGTGTCGAGCACGTTCATGAACACCGCGAGCGATACCGCGATCGTCCCGAGCACGAGTTGCCCGCCCTGCAGCGGCGGGTGGGAGACAGGAGCCTGTGCCATGTCGATAGTTTTCCGGAGTCGGAACCGTTACATCATCTTGGCGGCGGCGTTCGACTTCGCCGCGGCCGGTGCGGGCGCGTTGCCGCCGGCGTTCTCGGCGATGATGCGCGCGATCTCGGCGTCGGCTTCGTCGCCGTACTTCGCGAACACGTTCGTTTCGTAGACCGTGTTCTGCGCGTTGGCGAGCTGGTCGCCGCGCTCGTCCTTGATGTCGACGTCGACCTGCATCGACAGGCCGATGCGCAGCGGATGCTTCTCGAGTTCCTTCGGATCGATCTCGATACGCACCGGCAGGCGCTGCACGACCTTGATCCAGTTGCCCGTCGCGTTCTGCGCCGGCAGCAGCGAGAACGCCGAACCCGTGCCGGCCGAGAAGCCGACGACCTTGCCGTGGTAGACGGCCGACGAGCCGTAGATGTCGGCGGTCAATTCGACCGGCTGGCCGATGCGCATGTGCTTGAGCTGGACTTCCTTGAAGTTCGCGTCGACCCACACCGCGTTCAGCGGCACGACCGACATCAGCGGGTTGCCCGGCGACACGCGCTGGCCGACCTGAACCGAGCGCTTCGCGACATAGCCGGTGACCGGTGCGGGCAACACGTTGCGCGCGTTCGCGAGGTACGCGTCGCGAACCTTCGCTGCCGCGGCCATCACGTTCGGGTGCGACGCGATCGTCGTGTTCGCGGTCAGTGCGCGGTTCGATGCGAGCTGCTGTTGCGCGGCGTCGACCGACGCCTGCGCGGCGCGCACCGCGTCGCGTGCATGGGAGATTTCTTCCTGCGACACGGCGCCCGTCTGTGCGACGGCCATCCGGCGGCGCAGGTCGTCCTGCGCCTTCGACAGGTCGGACTGGCGCAGCGCGACTTGCGCGCGGTACTGGTCGTCGTTGACGAACAGGCCGCGCACCTGGCGCACCGTCTGCGCTAGGTTGGCCTCGGCCTGCTGCAGCGCGACCTGCGAGTCGGCCGGGTCGAGCACGACCAGCGGATCGCCGGCCTTGACCGTCTGCGTATCGTCGGCCTTCACGGCGATCACGGTACCCGTGACCTGCGGCGTGATCTGCACGACGTTGCCGTTCACGTATGCGTCGTCCGTCTCTTCATGGAAGCGCGCGACGAGGAAGTAGTACAGACCGTACGCGATGGCCGCGATCACGATGACCGCGATCAGCAGCGTCATCATCCGTTTGCGCTTCCCGTTGTTCTGCGGCTGTGCGCTGGCGGCGTTTTGTTGAGGGTCGCTCATGGCGATTTTCTCCGTCCGTTATTTCGAGTGTCTGCGTAGTGGTGGCGCCGGATCAGTTGGCGGCCTGTCTTGTCTGCTTGTCGGCGTCGGGCGCGGCGAGCCGCGTGCCGGTCGCGTCGAACCCGCCGCCGAGCGCCTTGATCAACGCGAGCTGCATGTCGCGCCGGCGCATCTTCAGGTTGGTCACCGTCTGTTCCGATGCGAGGCGGTTGGTGTCCGCGGTCAGCACCTGGAGCTGCGGCGACAGGCCCGCCTTGTAGCGGATCACGGCGAGGTCGTACGCCCGCGTCGACGCATCGAGCGCACGCTGCGCGTCATCCATCTGGCGATCGACCGCACGGATCGACGCGACCTGCGTCGCGACGTCGTTCAGCGCGCTGATCAGCGTCTGGTTGTAGTTCGCGACCGACAGGTCGAAGTCCGCGTAGCGGCCCTTGAGCTGCGCGCGCAACGCACCGGCATCGAAGATCGGCAGGTGGATGGCCGGCCCGAACTGCGCCTGGCGGCTCGCGAAATTCAGGAATTTGCCCCAGCCGAACGCATCGAAGCCGAAGCCGGCCGCGAGGTTCACGTCGGGGAAGAATTCGGCCTTCGCTTCCTTCACGTCGTGCATCGCGGCCTCGACCTGCCAGCGCGCGGCGACGATGTCGGGACGGCGCGACACGAGGTCGGCCGGCAGGTTGCCGGGCAGTGCGACTTCGCCGGTCGGGTTCATCACCGGCGCGGCGATCTGCAGCCCGCGATCCGGCCCCTTGCCGAGCAGTGCGGCGAGCTGGTAGCGCACGGTCGTGATCTGGCCGTCGAGGTCGGACAGCGATGCCTGGGTCGTCGCGATGTTGCCGCGCGCAGTCTGGCGTTCCACGTTGGTGTCGAGACCGGCCGACACGCGGCCGTCGGTGATCCTGCCGACCGTCTGGCGGTTGGCGATCTCGCGCTGCGCGATGTCGCGCAGCGCATACAGCTGGGCGAGCGAGTTGTAGGTGCGGGCCACCGACGACGCGAGCGTGATGCGCGCCTGTTGCATGTCGGCCTCGGCGGCCTTTTCCTGCGACACGGCGGTGTGCAGGCGCTCGCGGTTCTTGCCCCACAGGTCGAGATCCCACGACGCGCTCGCGAGCGCGTTGTTCTCGCTGTACCACTGGCCGCCGTACGGGGGCGGGAACAGCGCGTTCGACGAATACAGCTCGCGTGTCCACGAGTAGCTGGCTTCGGCTTTCGGCATCAGGTTCGAGCGCGACGACTCGATGTACGACGACGCCTTCGCGATGCGCGCCTGTGCCTGCGCGATCGACGGGTTGCCCTGGAGCGCCTCGTCGATCAGCTTCGGCAACTGCGGATCGCCGAACTGGTTGGCCCAGTCAAGCGCCGGCCACTGGCCGCCCTGGGCCGGCAGGCTCTGGGCGGTTTCGAATTGCGATGCGGGTGCGATCTGCTTGTCGCTCTTGATGCCGATGTAGTTTGCGCAGCCCGCCAGCGCCAGCGCGGCAACCGCGGCGGCGACGGCGGCGCGGCACGACCCGGCGCACACGGACAACGGGGAGGATTTCATCGCGCTGTTCCCTGACTCGGAATGAATGATGGACACTGCAAGGATTTCCTTACATTAATCTGTCAAAAGTAATTGTTATGGCAACTATTACGTGATGCTGCCGCCCGCGGTTTCGCAGTAGTTGCTGAGAATGCGGCGCAGCATGCTCTTCAGGAACCCGACTTCTTCCGGCGTAAATCCGTCCAGCAGCTCGTCGAGCACGCTGCGGAACACCGGCGGCAAACGCTCGGCAAGCGCGCGGCCTTCATCGGTCAGCTCAAGGCGTACGACCCGCCGATCCTCGATGCTGCGCACGCGGGACAGCAGGCCGCGTTTCTCGACGCGATCGAGCAGGCGCGTGACCGCGCTCGCGTCGATCCCGTATTCCCGAGCGAGTTCGGCGGCCGTCGAGCACTTTCCGACGGCGATCATGAACAGCATGCTCGCCTGCGTGCCCGTAATGCCGAGCTCTTCCTGCGTGCGCTGCGTGACGAGGTTGGTCATCACCGACTTCACACGCGACATCAGATAACCGACGCTGTCGTTCATCTGATACGAGGACAGCGGTGAAACGGGCGGTTGGGAAGGAGAATCCGACATAAAACCCTGAAGCTGCAATAGTTGACTAGGCAGCAGTATAGGCGCTATTTGCTTGCCGCGGCAAATATTAATCGAACGGGCGGGCGGGCGCTGCGCGGCCCGAAATTCCCTTGCGGGCGTCAGGGTCTTCGTTCGTGGGCGGTGTGTCGGCAGGCGAAATCGCCCTCTGCGAGGCGAGGGCGGGGCGCATCATCTTTCGCGTTGCAACACACGGTCCGGCTCTCGACATTCTCACGTGCTATAATTTCAGGCTTTCCAAGCTGCAACGCGCGCGCACGTGTCCCGGTGACTGACGAGCGTGCGCGTTTGCGCGTTCAACGATTTCCAGGTTTCTATGACCCGCGCCCTTCGCAATATCGCCATCATCGCTCACGTCGACCACGGCAAGACCACGCTCGTCGACCAACTGCTCCGCCAGTCCGGCACCTTCCGCGAGAACCAGCAGATTGCCGAGCGAGTGATGGACTCGAACGACATCGAAAAAGAGCGCGGGATCACGATTCTCGCGAAGAACTGCGCGGTCGAATACGAAGGCACGCACATCAACATCGTCGACACGCCGGGGCACGCGGACTTCGGTGGCGAGGTGGAGCGTGTGCTGTCGATGGTCGACTCGGTGCTGCTGCTCGTCGACGCGGTCGAGGGCCCGATGCCGCAAACGCGCTTCGTCACGAAGAAGGCGCTGGCGCTCGGCCTGAAGCCGATCGTGGTCGTCAACAAGATCGACCGTCCGGGCGCGCGGATCGACTGGGTCATAAACCAGACCTTCGACCTGTTCGACAAGCTCGGCGCGACCGAAGAGCAGCTCGACTTCCCGATCGTCTACGCATCGGGCCTGAACGGCTATGCGTCGCTCGATCCGGCGACCCGCGAAGGCGACATGCGCCCGCTGTTCGAGGCGATCCTCGCGCACGTGCCGGTTCGCCCGGCCGATCCGGAAGCGCCGCTGCAGCTCCAGATCACGTCGCTCGACTACTCGACGTACGTCGGCCGGATCGGCGTCGGCCGCATCACGCGCGGCCGCATCAAGCCGGGCCAGCCGGTCGTGATGCGCTTCGGTCCGGAAGGCGACGTGCTGAACCGCAAGATCAACCAGGTGCTGTCGTTCAAGGGCCTCGAGCGCGTGCAGGTCGAGTCGGCTGAAGCCGGCGACATCGTGCTGATCAACGGTATTGAAGACGTCGGCATCGGCGCGACGATCTGCGCGGTCGACACGCCGGAAGCGCTGCCGATGATCACGGTCGACGAACCGACGCTGACGATGAACTTCCTCGTCAACTCGTCGCCGCTGGCAGGCCGCGAAGGCAAGTTCGTGACGAGCCGCCAGATCCGCGACCGCCTGATGAAGGAACTGAACCACAACGTCGCGCTGCGCGTGAAGGACACGGGCGACGAAACGGTGTTCGAAGTGTCGGGCCGCGGCGAACTGCACCTGACGATTCTCGTCGAGAACATGCGCCGTGAAGGGTATGAGCTGGCCGTGTCGCGTCCGCGCGTCGTGATGCAGGAAATCGACGGTGTGCGCCACGAGCCGTACGAGCTGCTGACGGTCGACGTCGAAGACGAACACCAGGGCGGCGTGATGGAAGAGCTCGGTCGCCGCAAGGGCGAAATGCTCGACATGGCATCGGACGGCCGTGGCCGCACGCGCCTGGAATACAAGATCTCGGCACGTGGCCTGATCGGCTTCCAGAGCGAATTCCTGACGCTCACGCGCGGCACGGGCCTGATGAGCCACATCTTCGACTCGTACGCACCGGTCAAGGACGGCTCGGTCTTCGAGCGCCGCAACGGCGTGCTGATCTCGCAGGATGACGGCGCCGCGGTCGCCTACGCACTGTGGAAGCTGCAGGATCGCGGCCGCATGTTCGTGAAGCCGGGCGACGCGCTGTATGAGGGCATGATCATCGGCATCCACAGCCGCGACAACGACCTCGTCGTGAACCCGATCAAGGGCAAGCAGCTGACCAACGTGCGCGCGTCGGGCACCGACGAAGCCGTGCGCCTCGTGCCGCCGGTCCAGATGTCGCTCGAATACGCGGTCGAATTCATCGACGACGACGAACTCGTGGAAGTGACGCCGCAGTCGATCCGCCTGCGCAAGCGCTTCCTGAAGGAGCACGAGCGTCGCCGCGCGAGCCGCGAAGGCGCGGTCGACTAAGTTCGATCGTTCCCTTGCGTGATGAAAAAGGCTGTCTTCGGGCGGCCTTTTTTGCATCTGCGCGATGCGCAATCGGGCGGGCTGCAAAACACTGTTCCCGCGGGTCGTGGCAATCCGGCAAAACCCCGTCGCGCGGTGCTTTCGGGCACATTTCGTCGTGAACTTCGGTAACGGTTCTGTGATATGCTGCGCGCACGCAAGTTTTAGGTCCTTCCAAGCAAGACTTGATTCGCAATCCGCTAAACGGTCAGGCCGTGTCGCGGAAGGTTGAGTAACCCGCTATTTCTCGAGAAGCTCGAAGAAAGGTGAGCGTAAAATGTCAGATGTAATGAAGCAGTTTCAGCTGAACTCCTATCTGTTCGGCGGCAATGCTTCGTACGTTGAAGAACTGTACGATGCATACCTCAACAATCCGGCATCGGTGCCGGAGAACTGGCGAGAGTATTTCGACGCGCTGCAGAACGTGCCTGCAACCGACGGCTCGAATGCCAATGACGTCGCTCATTTTCCGATCGTCGAATCGTTCGCCGAGCGCGCGAAGGCCAATGCCTTCATCCCGCGCGAAAGCACCAGCAATCTGGCGACCGCGCGCAAGCAGGTCCACGTCCAGTCCCTCATCAGCGCATATCGCTTCCTCGGCTCGCAATGGGCCAATCTGGATCCGCTGAAGCGTCGCGAACGTCCCGCCATTCCCGAACTCGAACCCGCGTTCTACGACTTCTCCGAAGGCGACCTCGACCAGACGTACAGCGCAAGCAACCTGTATTTCGGCTTCGACCAGGCTTCGCTGCGCGACATCGTCAAGGGCCTGCGTGACACGTATTGCGGCACGATCGGCGCCGAATACATGTACATCAGCGATCCGGAGCAGAAGCGCTGGTGGCAGGAGCGCCTGGAATCGACCCGCGCGACGCCGTCCTTCTCGATCGACAAGAAGAAGCACATCCTGAATCGCCTGACGGCAGCGGAAGGCCTCGAGCGCTATCTGCACACCAAGTACGTCGGCCAGAAGCGCTTCTCGCTCGAAGGCGGCGAAAGCTTCATCGCGGCGATGGACGAAGTCGTCCAGCACGCGGGCAAGCGCGGCGTGCAGGAAATCATCATCGGCATGGCCCACCGCGGCCGTCTGAACGTGCTGGTCAACACGCTGGGCAAGATGCCGGCCGACCTGTTCGCCGAATTCGAAGGCAAGCACGTCGACGACCTGCCGGCCGGTGACGTGAAGTACCACAAGGGCTTCTCGTCGGACGTGTCGACCGAAGGCGGTCCGGTCCACCTGTCGCTCGCGTTCAACCCGTCGCACCTCGAAATCGTGAACCCGGTGGTCGAAGGTTCCGCGAAGGCGCGGATGGACCGTCGCGGCGACGAAGACGGCCTGCAAGTGCTGCCGGTGCAGATCCACGGCGACGCGGCCTTCGCCGGCCAGGGCGTCGTGATGGAAACGCTGAACCTCGCGCAGACGCGCGGTTACGGCACGCACGGCACGCTGCACATCGTCATCAACAACCAGATCGGCTTCACGACGTCGGACCCGCGTGATGCGCGCTCGACGCTGTACTGTACCGACGTGGTCAAGATGATCGAAGCGCCGGTGCTGCACGTGAACGGTGACGATCCGGAAGCCGTCGTGCTCGCGATCCAGATCGCGATCGACTACCGGATGCAGTTCCACAAGGATGTCGTGATCGACATCGTCTGCTTCCGCAAGCTGGGTCACAACGAGCAGGACACGCCGGCGGTCACGCAGCCGCTGATGTACAAGAAGATCGCGCAGCACCCGGGCACCCGTGCGCTGTATGCCGAGAAGCTCGTGCAGCAGGGCGTGATCACCGCGGAAGACGCCGACAACTACGTGAAGGCGTACCGCAAGGCGATGGACGACGGCCACCACACCGTCGATCCGGTCCTGTCGAACTACAAGAGCAAGTACGCGGTCGACTGGGTTCCGTTCCTGAACCGCAAGTGGACGGACGCAGCCGACACGGCCGTGCCGCTCGCCGAACTGAAGCGCCTGGGCGAACGCATCACGACGGTCCCGGAAAACTTCAAGGTTCACCCGCTCGTCGAGCGCGTGATCAACGACCGCCGCAACATGGCGCGCGGCGACCAGCCGCTTGACTGGGGCATGGGCGAACACCTCGCGTTCGCGTCGCTCGTCGCATCGGGCTACTCGGTGCGCCTGACGGGCCAGGACTCGGGCCGCGGCACGTTCACGCACCGTCACGCGGTGCTGCACGACCAGAACCGCGAGCGCTGGAACGACGGCACGTACGTGCCGCTGCAGAACATCGCCGACGGTCAGGCGAAGTTCACGGTGATCGACTCGGTGCTGTCCGAAGAAGCTGTGCTGGGCTTCGAATACGGTTACTCGACCGCCGAGCCGAACACGCTCGTGCTGTGGGAAGCGCAGTTCGGCGACTTCGTCAACGGCGCGCAGGTCGTGATCGACCAGTTCATCTCGTCGGGCGAAGTGAAGTGGGGCCGCGTGTCGGGTCTCACGATGCTGCTGCCGCACGGCTACGAAGGCCAGGGTCCGGAACACTCGTCGACGCGTATCGAGCGTTTCCTGCAACTGTGTGCCGATCACAACATGCAGGTCGTCCAGCCGACGACGCCGGCGCAGATTTTCCACCTGCTGCGTCGCCAGATGATCCGCCTGTTCCGCAAGCCGCTGATCGTCGCCACGCCGAAGTCGCTGCTGCGCCACAAGGAAGCGGTGTCGGACCTGTCGGAACTCGCGAAGGGTTCGTTCCAGCCGGTGCTGGGCGAAACCGACGGCGGCATCGACGCGAAGAAGGTCAAGCGCGTGCTGGCTTGCTCGGGCCGCGTGTACTACGACCTCGTCGCGCATCGCCGCGAAGCGAAGGCGAACGACGTCGCGATCATCCGTATCGAGCAGCTGTATCCGTTCGCGCACAAGCAGTTCGAAGCCGAAATGAAGAAGTACGAGAACGCGACTGAAGTGGTCTGGGTGCAGGACGAGCCGCAGAACCAGGGTCCCTGGTTCTACGTCGAGCACCACCTGAAGGAAGGCATGAAGGAAGGGCAGAAGCTGGCATACAGCGGCCGTCCGGCTTCGGCCTCGCCGGCGGTTGGCTACTACGCGAAGCACTACGAGCAGCAGAAGGCCCTCATCGAAGGTGCATTCGGCCGCCTGAAGAGCGCATCGATCGCGAAATAACCGACGTCAAGCGAAACGGGAAGGCGCACTGCGCTTTCCCGTCTCTTTTGGCCTGCCGGGCGCGTCGCGCGCCGCACCGGCCGAAGGAATCGCACGAACCTCGTCATACCCCAGATTAAGCATCCAGGAAAATCACATGGCTATCGTAGAAGTCAAAGTCCCCCAGCTTTCGGAGTCGGTTTCGGAAGCCACCATGCTGCAGTGGAAGAAGAAGCCGGGCGAAGCAGTCGCGCAGGACGAAATCCTGATCGAACTCGAGACCGACAAGGTCGTGCTCGAAGTGCCGGCACCGGCCGCGGGCGTGCTCGCGCAAGTGCTGCAGAACGACGGTGACACCGTGGTCGCCGACCAGATCATCGCGACGATCGACACCGAAGCGAAGGCAGGTGCTGCCGAAGCAGCGGCAGGCGCCGCCGAAGTGAAGCCGGCGGCAGCCCCTGCTGCAGCCGCACCGGCAGCACAGCCGGCCGTCGCGACCGCGTCGAGTTCGGCCGCCGCATCGCCGGCCGCAGCGAAGCTGCTGGCCGAGAAGGGCCTGTCGGCAGGCGACGTCGCAGGTTCGGGCCGTGACGGCCGTGTCACGAAGGGCGACGCGCTGGCCGCAGGCAGCGCACCGAAGGCTGCTCCGGCCGCCGCACCGGCGAAGGCCGCTGCTGCGAAGCCGGCGCTGCCGGAAGTGAAGGTGCCGGCATCGGCAGCGACGTGGCTGAACGATCGTCCGGAACAGCGCGTGCCGATGTCGCGCCTGCGTGCGCGTATCGCCGAGCGTCTGCTCGAGTCGCAGCAGACCAACGCGATCCTGACGACGTTCAACGAAGTGAACATGGCTCCGGTCATGGAACTGCGCAACAAGTACAAGGACAAGTTCGAGAAGGAACATGGCGTGAAGCTCGGCTTCATGTCGTTCTTCGTGAAGGCGGCCGTGCACGCGCTGAAGAAGTTCCCGCTGGTGAACGCGTCGATCGACGGTAACGACATCGTCTACCACGGCTACTTCGACATCGGTATCGCGGTCGGTTCGCCGCGCGGCCTGGTCGTGCCGATCCTGCGCAACGCCGATCAGCTGAGCCTCGCCGAGATCGAGAAGAAGATCGCCGAATTCGGCCAGAAGGCGAAGGACGGCAAGCTGTCGATCGAGGAAATGACGGGCGGTACGTTCTCGATCTCGAACGGCGGCGTGTTCGGGTCGATGCTGTCGACCCCGATCATCAACCCGCCGCAATCGGCCATCCTCGGCGTGCACGCGACGAAGGAACGCCCGGTTGTCGAAAACGGCCAGATCGTGATCCGTCCGATCAACTACCTGGCCCTGTCGTACGACCACCGCATCATCGACGGCCGCGAAGCAGTCCTGTCGCTCGTCGCGATGAAGGATGCGCTGGAAGATCCGGCACGCCTGCTGCTCGACCTGTAAGCCGAGTCTCACTGCATTGACCCGCCCCGCACGCTCGCGCACTTGCGCGAGCGTGCGGGCGTACAAGTAGAAAGGATTGTCATGTCCAAGGAATTTGACGTCGTCGTGATCGGCGCCGGCCCCGGCGGCTACATCGCCGCGATTCGCGCCGCGCAGCTCGGCAAGACCGTTGCCTGTATCGAGAAATGGAAGAACCCGGCCGGCGCGCTGAAGCTCGGCGGTACCTGCCTGAACGTCGGCTGCATCCCGTCGAAGGCACTGCTCGCCTCGTCGGAAGAGTTCGAGAACACGTCGCATCACTTGGCCGACCACGGCATCACGGTCGACGGCGTGAAGATCGACGTCGCGAAGATGCTCGGCCGCAAGGATGCGATCGTCGAGAAGATGACGAGCGGGATCGAGTTCCTGTTCAAGAAGAACAAGATCACCTGGCTGAAGGGCCATGGCAAGTTCACCGGCAAGACCGATGCCGGCGTGCAGATCGAAGTGAGCGGCGAGGGTGAAACCGAAGTCGTCACCGCGAAGAACGTGATCATCGCGACGGGCTCGAAGGCGCGTCACCTGCCGGGTATCCCGGTCGACAACAAGATCGTGTCGGACAACGAAGGTGCGCTGACGTTCGACTCGGTGCCGAAGAAGCTCGCCGTGATCGGCGCAGGCGTGATCGGCCTCGAGCTCGGCTCGGTGTGGTGTCGCCTGGGTGCCGAAGTGACGGTGCTCGAAGCGCTGCCGGCATTCCTCGGTGCAGCCGACGAAGCGCTCGCGAAGGAAGCGGCCAAGCTGTTCAAGAAGCAGGGCCTCGACATCCATCTCGGCGTGAAGATCGGCGAAGTGAAGACGACCGCCGACGGCGTGTCGATCGCTTACACGGACAAGGACGGCAACGCGCAGACGCTCGACGCCGACCGCCTGATCGTGTCGGTCGGCCGTGTGCCGAACACCGACAACCTCGGCCTCGAGGCAATCGGCCTGAAGGCGAACGAGCGTGGCTTCATCGACGTGGACGACCACTGCCGTACCGCGGTGCCGAACGTCTACGCGATCGGCGACGTGGTGCGCGGCCCGATGCTCGCGCACAAGGCGGAAGACGAAGGCGTGCTGGTCGCGGAAGTGATCGACGGCCAGAAGCCGCACATCGACTACAACTGCATTCCGTGGGTGATCTACACGTACCCGGAAATCGCATGGGTCGGCAAGACGGAACAGCAGCTGAAGGCCGAAGGCCGCGAGATCAAGTCGGGCAAGTTCCCGTTCTCGATCAACGGCCGCGCGCTCGGCATGAACGCGCCGGACGGTTTCGTGAAGATGATCGCGGACGCGAAGACCGACGAACTGCTCGGCGTGCACGTGATCGCCGCGAACGCGTCGGACCTGATTGCGGAAGCCGTGGTGGCGATGGAGTTCAAGGCGGCGTCGGAAGACATCGCCCGCATCTGCCATCCGCACCCGTCGATGTCGGAAGTGATGCGCGAAGCGGCGCTCGCCGTCGACAAGCGCTCGCTGAACAGCTGAGCGCGGTATAGCGCCGGCCGGCCATTGGCCGGTGCAGCCGTCTCATGACGAAGGCGGGCGGGGTTTCCCGCTCGCCTTCGTTCTTTCCGGTTTGCCCGATGAACGTCACCGAATACTACACGCGCGAACTGACCACGCGCGGCTATCAGTCCGATCCCGCCCAGCGCGCGGCCGTCGATCGCCTGCAGCGCTGTTTCGACGAGTGGGTCGAGTACAAGGCGCGTCGCTCGAACGCGTTCAAGAAGCTCATCAATCATCCGGACCTCCCGCGCGGCGTCTACATGTGGGGCGGCGTCGGCCGCGGCAAGAGCTTCCTGATGGACAGCTTCTATGCGGTGGTGCCCGTGCAGCGCAAGACGCGCCTGCATTTCCACGAATTCATGCGTGAAGTCCACCGCGAACTCGAGGAGCTGAAAGGGCAGGCCGATCCGCTCGACGAACTCGCGCGGCGCATCGCGAAGCGCTACCGGCTGATCTGTTTCGACGAATTCCACGTGTCGGACATCGCGGACGCGATGATCCTGTACCGGCTGCTCGATCGCCTCTTCAACAACGGCGTGCAGTTCGTGATGACATCCAACTACGATCCCGACGATCTGTATCCCGATGGCCTGCATCGCGACCGCATGCTGCCGGCGATCGCGCTGATCAAGCAAAAGCTCGACGTGTTGAACGTCGACGCGGGCGTCGACTATCGTCAGCGCACGCTGGCGCAGGTGCAGATGTACCACACGCCGCTCGGCGCGGACGCCGATCGCGAACTGCGTCATGCGTTCGCGAAGCTCGCCGCGGTGCCGGACGAAAGCCCGCTCCTGCATATCGAGAAGCGCGAGTTGAAGGCGCTGCGCAAGGCCGACGGGGTCGTCTGGTTCGACTTCGCGACGCTGTGCGGCGGCCCGCGTTCACAGAACGACTATCTCGAGCTTGCCAGCCGCTTCCATGCGATCGTGCTGTCGGAAGTGCCGCAGATGTCGCCGCGGATGGCGTCCGAGGCGCGACGCTTCACCTGGCTCATCGACGTGCTGTACGACCACAAGGTCAAGCTGCTGATGTCCGCGGCGGTGCCGGCGGAGCAGTTGTACGTCGAAGGGCCGATGGCGAACGAGTTCACGCGCACGGTGTCGCGGATCGTCGAGATGCAGTCGAAGGAATACCTCGAAACGCCGCGTCGCATCGTCGATACTTCGCTGACCTGATCGCGGTTGCCGGCGAGCGGCGGGCTTCAAAGGTCAATTCCGGTCAAATTCCCGCAATCTCCGGGTATTTTCGGACTTGTCTTATGTTCACGGTCGAGGTCAGCCGATATCGTTGTGTCATGGTTCCCAAGGCTGGAGATATCCATGACACCGTACCGCGATCTGACCGACCATGAGTGGCGCTGCGTCGCGCCGTTTTTTCCCGAAATGCAGCCGCGCACCGAGTTGCGCGGCCGACCACTGGCCAATACACGCGCCGTCCTAAACGGCGTGCTGTGGGTCATTTATAGCGGCGCGACCTGGTCCGCGATGCCGCGTCGTTACCCCTCGTACCAAACCTGCCACCGCCGTTTCAAGGTCTGGCACGAGACCGGCACGCTGCGGCAGGTGATGCATGCGTTATATGGCGACGCAGGCGCGAATCTGTGCGACCAGCTGGCCACGCGGATGCGCAAGCACGCGCAATCGAAGGCGGCAGCTGTGCGCAGTGCCGTGGCGCCGGTCTATCGCGCACCGCGCAGCTACACGGCGGATGCGCTGAAGCGCGCAGCGTGATGTCGATCGGTTTCATGCACGTCGGCGTCAAAACAAAATCGGCCTGACGACGTCGTCGCAGGCCGATTTTTTTATCGCGTCGAGCGTGTCGACGCGCGTTGCGTCATTGTGCGCGAACCCAGGTCTGCGACCGGCCGAGCAGCGATACGCCGATATAGCCGCGCACGACGAGCTTCTGGCCGCCGTCTTCGAGCGACATCTTGCACTTGTAGACCTTGCCGTTCTCCGGGTCGAGAATGTTGCCGCCGTCCCAGTGATCGCCGTCCTTCTTCATCGCCTTGATGATCGTCATGCCCTTGATGAGCTGATCTTTGCGCTCGTCCGTGCATGCGGTGCAGCGGCGATCGGGCGTGTCATTGGCGCCGAGGCCCTTGACGACTTTGCCCGACAGCGAGCCTTCGCCGTCGTCGGCGATCTGTACGAGCGCCTTCGGCTGATGCGTGTTGTCGTCGATCGTCTGCCACATGCCGACGGGGCTGTCGGCCTGGGCGAAGGTTGGGGCGGCGCAAGCGAGCAGGGCGCTTGCGACGGCCAGCGCGCGCAACGGGCGGGTCAGTTGAATCATCGTCTTCCTCCTTGTTTCATGTCGTGTTCGATGTGCCCGCACGACCGTCTGCATGGGGCGGTGGCATGTTGCGAGCTTTGCCAGAATACGTGAAACCGCACGCCGCGTTTGATAGAGGGGGTTCTAATCCAAACGGCCCGCGAGACGCAGGCTGTTTGGTGACCGATCAGTTGAGCTGATACGAGAACGCGGCATTCACGCGCGGGCTGCGCGATGCGCTTTCAACCGGTGCATCGCCGACCGGCTTCGCGATGTTCAGGTCGAGACTGTAGTAGCGGCTGTCGGTAAACCGCACGCCGATACCGACCGACGACAGGCGGCTCGGCGACGGCGTGCCGGTATGCAGATACACGCGCGCCATGTCGTACGCGATGTACGGCGTGATCGATTTCATGTACGTCCAGCCCGGCGTGAACCCACGGTTGACCTCCAGCGACATTCCCCAGCCCGAATCGCCCGACGTTTCGCCGGGCTGGTAGCCGAGGGCATAGCGTGTCGAACCGAACGAGATCTGCTCCGACGTCGGCAGCGAGTCGGGGCTGTACTGGCCGGTCAGCGAGACCGACGTGCCGATCTTGAACGGCCATTCGTTGGTCTGCGTGAAGGTCGCGCCGGTGCGCACGAACGTCAGCGAGATCGGGCTGTCCACCGACGTCGTGTTCGAGCCGATCGTGATGTCCTGCGATTTCGACGCGCCGAGAATGTTGAAGCCCTTCGCGACGTTCACGCTCAGCTTCTGTACCTGCTTGGCCGATACGCTCGTATAGTCGAGCTGCATCTGCAGCACGCGGACCTGCGAGCGTGTATCGATGCTGTTGCCGCTGATCTTGTTCTGGTAGCGGTCTTCGTTGTGCGACGCATAGCCCGACACGGTGCCGAGCAGGCTGCGCTGGTTGTTCAGCAGCAACGGATAGGATGCCGAAAGACCGAGCTTCTCGTTCTTGACGGTGCGCTCGACGGTCGACGGCAGGCCCGGGTTGTCGGTCGGCTTGCCGCGATACGTGCTGGCGTCGAGGCGCGTGACCAGGCCGCTGCTGCCGACCGGCACGGCACCGCTGAATGCGACGTAGGTCTGCTTGTCGCGTCCGGGTGGCACCAGCGCGGAAATGCTCAATTGCTCGCCGAACGACGTGAGGCCGTTCTCCGTTGCGGTGATGAGCCCCTGCACGCCCGGGTGATTGAAATCGATGCCGGTGCTGATGTTGAATGCCTTGCGGTCGACGGCCAGTTCGAGCGTCGTTGCGCCGTCGGTCGTCTGCGGCGGCGGCACATTGGCCTTCACCGACACGCCGGGCAGGAGACCGAACGTGTTCACGTAGCGTTCGAACGTCGCGCGGCGCAGCGGGCGATCGGCCGTGATGTGCGCGGCGATCGCGCGGATCTTCGATTCCATCGCGCCGGGCTTGCCGGTCACCTTGACGTCCGACACATAGCCTTCGACGACCGTGACGCGCACGACGCCGTTCTCGAACGTCTGCGCGGGAATGAACGCGAACGACAGCGCATAGCCGCGATCCTGGTACAGCTTGGTCACGCCGTTGGCGGTTTCGATCAGCTCGCCGATCGTGATGTCCTTGCCGACGAGGGGCGTGAAGCGACGTGAGATCTCGTCGAACGGTACCGACTTCACGCCTTCGACCTGGAACGTCGTCGGCGTCAGGTGCCGCGACAGCAGTTCCTGCAGTTGCGGTGCCTGCGGCGCGACCTGCACGGTGACGCTCGGGCCTTTCTGTGGTGCGTTGATCTGGGGGAGGGAATCGAGCGGGTTACCTGCCGCGCGCGTTTGTGCATGCGCCGTGCCTGCTGCCGCGATAGCGAGCAGCATCATCCATCTGTCGAGTCTGGATTTCATTGTTCTTCCTCGTAGGCCTTGCTTTTCATCTTCTTTCTAATGCGGGCGCGCGACACCAGGGTGTCGCGCGCCGCGTGCCGCATTGCCGGTTGTATTGGTACGGCCGCGCCTCCTGCTCCGGCTGCAAAGGCGCGATCGTCCTCCTTACTTGCCGACGCTACCCAGCGTGCCCAGCAGCCCCGTGACCGGTGCCAGCAGACCCGTCGAACTGCCCGACGATGCCGCACCCGTCACGCTGCCGACCAGCGACGTGACTGGTGCGAGCGGGCTCGACGAACCCCCGGTTCCCGCTGCACCGCCGACTGTTCCGGTGACAGTATTCAGCAAACCGGTGACTGGCGCGAGAGGGTTTGCCCCGCCTGCACCACCCGTTGCGCCGCCCAGCGTGCCCGTGACCGTCGACACGAGGCCCGTGACGGGCGCGAGCGGATTGCTGCCCGAGCTGCCCGTTGCGCCGCCGACCGCACCCGTGAGCGAACCGAGCGGCGTCGAGCCGAGGCCGGACAGCAGGCCGCCGAGCGGGTTCGTCGAGCCGGAACCCGACGACGTGCCGTTCTGGACCGTAGCCGTCGAGCCGCCGACGAGGCTGGTGAGCAGGCCGGGGATCGGTGCCGCGCCGTTCGGACCGTTCGGGTTCACGAGGCCGCCCGCGTTGGTCACGGTGTTGCCGACCGCGGTGACGAGCTGGCCGACGTCGCCGACGAGCGGCTGGTTAGACGTGCTTGCGACCTTCGTGCCCGCCGAGCTGATTGCACCGCCGACCTGACCGAGCAGGCCCGACACGGGCTGCCCGAGGCCGGTGGTCGTGCCGACCTGTTGCGTGACCTGGCCTGCGGTGATCACCAGCGGCGTGATCGCCGAGCTGAGCGGTTGCGTAACCTGCTGCACGGCACCCGACGACAGCGTCGAACCGATCGTCGTGCCGGCTGCCGACAGGCCGTTGGCAACCGTGTCGAGCACGGTTCCGACCGGCGTCGTGACAGGGGCGAGCGGCGCGAGCGGACCCGTGCCGAGCGCCTTGACCGTCGAACTCAGTCCGGACACGGTGTTGCTCGTCGCGCCCACGACGTTCCCGAGGCCGGCGACCGTCGTGCCGACGGGATCCTTGATCGAGCCGGTCTGTCCCAGCCCGTTGCTCAACGCATCGGCAGCCGCGTTGATGATCGTGCCGGTGCTCGAGACGGTGCTGCCGACACCCTTCGTCACGCCGTCGCCGAGGCCGGGCACGCTGATGTTGCCGACCGTGCTGCCGAGGTCGGTTGCCGTCTGGCCTATCGTGCTGACAGCGCCCTTGGTGCCGGTGGACGAGCCGCTGGTGCCGCTCGTACCACTGGTGCCGCTGCTGCTGCCGGCATTGCTGCTCGTCGGCGGCGTGCTGACGCTGTTGCCGCCGCAGGCGGCCAGCAGGCACGCTGCGGCGAAAGCGGTGAGGGGCGCGCGCCATTGGCGCAGGGCGGCCGTCGTGATGGAACGTTGCTGGGACATGATGGACTCCTCGCTGTCTTGTCGATGAATGGATGTTCGATTACTTGCCGTGCGTGCCGCCGAGCAGGCCGCCGAGCAGCGACGTGACAGGCGCGAGCGGGTTCGAGCCCGAGCCCGAATTCGTGACGGCGCCCGTGGTGCCGCTCAGTGCCGGGGCACCGACCGTGCTGGTGACCGCGGACACGGCGCCCGTCACGGGAGCGAGCGGGTTGCTGCCGCCCGCGCCGCCCGTTGCGCCGCCGAGCGCGCCGGTAACCGTGGAGACGAGGCCGGTGACCGGAGCGAGCGGACCGCCGCTCGTGCCACCCGTTGCGCCGCCGAGCGCGCCGGTGACGGTGGAGACGAGGCCGGTGACCGGAGCGAGCGGACCGCCGCTCGTGCCACCCGTTGCGCCGCCGAGTGCGCCGGTGACGGTGGAGACGAGGCCGGTGACCGGAGCGAGCGGACCGCCGCTCGTGCCACCCGTTGCGCCGCCGAGTGCGCCGGTGACGGTGGAGACGAGGCCGGTGACCGGAGCGAGCGGGCCGCCGCTCGTACCGCCCGTTGCGCCGCCGAGCGTGCCGGTGACGGTCGTGAGCAGGCCCGTGAGCGGCGCGAGCGGGTTGGTCGCGCCGCCGGTGGCGCCCGTGAGCAGGCCGCCGACGGCCTTCACGGTATTGCCGGTCGACGAGACAGTGCTGCCGAGGCCGGTCGTGACGGGATTGCCGCCCGTCGACGCAATCACCGCGCCGGCCTGGTTCAGGCCGTTGCCGATCGTGCCGAGCAGCGTGTTGACCGGGGCGCCGAGGCCGGTGGCCGTCCCGATCGTCTGCGTCGTCTGACCGACCATCGTCGTGATCGGCGTGATCGCCGAGCTGACCGTCTGCGTGACCTGCTGGATCGGGCCGGTCGACAGCACGTTGGACAGCGTGGTGCCACCGTTCGAAACCGCGTTGCCGACCTGCGTCACGAGGCCGCCGACGGCGCCGGTGACGGGAGCGAGTGGCGACAACGGGCCACTGCCGAGGCTCGTGACCAGGTTGCCGGTCTGCGTGACTGCGCCGCCGAGCTGGTTCACCACGCCGCCGGTGCTGGCGACCGTGACGCCGACCGGGTCTTTCGTTGCGCCGAGCTGGCCGAGGCCGTTGCCGAGGCCATTACCGAGTGCAGTGACCGCGCCGCCGACGTTCTGGATGATGCCGCCCGCCGCTTGCGTCGTGGCCGGGTTGACGCCGGGCAACGACTGGCCGGCGACGACGCCGCCGAGGTTTGACACGGTGCCACCGAGATTGGTGACGAGATTGCTGCCGCTTGCGAGGACCTGACCCACTGCGTTCGACGACACACCGGAGGTGCCGCTCGTTCCGCTGGACGTTCCGCTCGTCGTGCCGCTCGTCGTGCCGCTGGTGCTGCCGCTCGTCGAGCCGCTCGTGCTGCCACTGGTCGAGCCACTGGTGCCGCCCGACGTGCTGCCGCTCGTCGAACCGGACGTGCCGCCCGAGGTGCCGCCGCCCGACGTCGAGACGGAGTCGCCACCGCCCGAGCTGGAGCCGCCGCTGAGCCCCTTGCTGATGGAACCGGAGCCGCCGCACGCGGAGAGGGAAAGCATGGCTGCCACGGTGGCCGCGATCATAGTCGTCCGGAGCGTGCCATGAGGGATAACCTTAATGTCCATTTCGTCCTCGCATTGAAGCTGATGTTGTGTTGAGTGATGCGGGGATTACTCTGCAACTGTCGTGCCATTTCGATGGCCGACGGTTCGACGATTGGTTTTAAACGGGGCAATTCCTTGTCGGAAAAGGGATTTAGGCAAACTGAAAGATTGTTGAATCTGTTTAAGAACGGTCGAATGAGAACGGTTTCGGCCGTTTCGTAACGTAACGTCACAACATTGGCGTTACGCGTGCGGCGTAACGTGGGCGGGCGTGCAGGCCTGGCGGGCGCTCCGGCTGTTTTACTGGTGGATTAGGTGTGCACATCTAACCTATCGTAAGTCCTATGTGTAAGGCGTACCGAAACGCCGTACAAATACGGCTGTGCTCCCGGAAAGTTTTTTCGATCCGGTCTTAAAAGAGGTTGGAAGTTAAATGCGATCGGATATAGAATCCGGAGCAGGTGTAAGGAAATGTACAGCTCGGTACACGACGTTCGAGGAGGGTCACTATCGCGAATGTTAACTTGCATCAAATTGTGATACATACCCCTCGGGGTGACATATAAAGAAAGCGCATCCGGTTGTCGTTACTTAGTTGTAGCGAACGACGCGGGGCAAGGGCCCGATATGCGAGGATGTACAACGTATAAAAGGCCAAAAAACGTACATACAGGCACGAGGAATTAAAAAATGAAAGCACTCATCAAGCGCTTCCTCAAGGAAGAAGACGGGGTTACCGCGATCGAGTATGGGCTGATTGCGGGTCTGATTGCTGTTGCCATCGTTGCAGGAGTTTCGTCGATCGGGGGCAGTCTTGGTACCATGTTCTCCAATCTCGGGACCTGCATCACCAATCCTACGACAACCAGCGGCGGCACCACTACAGCCAACGCTGCCTGCACGTCCCCCTGGAAATAAGTCGATCTCATCACTGCTATAAGAGTGTCGTAGTGTCGTGACAGACGAATCGCTCGGGGGCAATTCGTCTGTTGCGGCATGTTCGTCCGATCGTGATGCGATGGCACATTTTATTTTTATCGGGGTATTCCTGGTCTGGACGTTGTTTGTCGCGGCGAGTGATATCCGTTTCCGGCGTATTTCAAACTCGCTGGTCCTGATTGGACTGGCGGCCGGACTCTTGGGCGCGTTTCTAAATGCGAATCCATTTGGAATCCTTCCAGTTCAGGCGATGGTTGGCATGCTCGCCGGGCTGATCGTTCTTTTTCCTCTTTTCTTGCTGCGTGTCATGGGCGCGGCGGACGTGAAAATTTTCACCGTCCTCGGGGCTTGGTGTGGTGCGGGCACGCTGCTCGGGTTCTGGATTGCAGCCAGTCTTGCGGCCGGTGTTCACGTACTTGCGTTGATGCTGTTATCGCGGACGCCAATCCGGGCATTGTGGCCGCATCGCGAGCCCATGCTAATGCTGGACGGATATCGGGCGACGCCCTATGCGGCGTGTCTCGTGGTGCCAGCGGCCGGATGGCTTGTCTACCTCGTCGCGACAGGGGGGGGGCGATGAAACGACGAAGCAGGGCATGCCGATGGCGGCATCATCAGCGAGGCGCGACGGCCGTCGAATTCGCGATCGTGTTTCCGCTGTTCTTCATGATCTTCTATGCGATCGTCAGCTTCGGAATGGTTTTTGTCATTCAGCAGAGCTTGACATTCGCGGTCAGTGAAGGGGCGCGTGCCGGGTTGAATTATGCGCCGAGCCTCGGCTCCGACCAGAATCACTGTACGTCCCTGCCTAATTCCCTCACGCGTACGCAGAACGCGTGCAATACCGCCTTGGGTGCGCTGGGTTGGTTGAACGGCAATCCGCAACCGGTGTCGGTAACGGTAAAGACGAATACGTGCAGCGCCGGCTCGTCGAGTTTGACGAACTGTCTTACGGTCACCGTGAGCTATTCGCCTCTGCAGTGGCTGACGACGATGCCGTTTTTGGGGCAAGTGCTGAGCGGGCCGCTTACGAGCTCGGCAGTAGTGCAAATCCCGCAGTCCATGCTGTGACATACGCATCGCGAGTCGCGCGACATAAGAACTTTCGGGCCTTCATTCCGGCATTCACACTTCTTTCAACATGACCAACAATTTGACGAAGATCATCGCCGGGCTGCTGATCGCGATCGCCGTACTGCTCGGAATCTATGCATGGATGCTCGGACGCAGTACGCCAGGCTCCGCTCCGGCACCGCAGGTCGTTGCCGGGAATCCGGTACCGGTCGTGGTCGCAACACGGACTTTGCCGGTAGGTCAGCCGATTGTCGCCGATGCGTTGAAGGTTCAACCGACTGTTTCCGCGCCGACAGGTGCGATTGCCGATCCGGCAAGCGTGGTTGGTCGCGTTCCTGTGAGGGACATCCCGGCGTCGGCCCCGGTCGTATCGGACGCATTGGTGTCGGGGCTTGCCGAGGACGTCCAGCCGGGCGAGCGGGCGATCGCGGTTCGCGTCGACGAGACCAATGCGGTCGGCAACCGGTTGCGGCCGGGCAACTTCGTCGACGTGTTCCTGAACCTGAAGCGCGAAGGTAGCGGCACGATGTTCGATAGCGAAGTCTCGCAGACGCAAGCGCGGCTCCTGATGTCGAAGGTGCGGGTGCTGTCGTTTGGCGACGCGACGTCGGAGCGCGACAGCGGCAGCAGCACGAACGGCAATAACGGTCAGCCGAGCAACACGCGTATCGCGATACTCGCGATACCGACCGCACAGGTCGATGCGCTGACGCTCGGAGAGGCGAGCGGCCGGCTGACGCTCGCACTGCGCAATCCGCGCGACGACGAGCTTGCGATGCAGACGGTGGCGGTGCGTACGGACAACAAGTTGTCGCCGTCGGCGCTTGCCGCGGCCGGCGTATCGCTGCAACAGTTGTCCGGTACGTCGAGGACCGCGGTGGCCAACGTGAACGTGCCGCCATTGCCGTCGCGCTTGCCGCCGGTGACGCGACCGGGCGGCGGCGGAGGTGGCGGCAGCATCGAGCTGATCCGCGGCGGCCGGTCGGAAACGGTTGCATATTGAACAACATCGGTGGCCATCGATATCTGCGACGACAAGTAAAGGCCGTGCGACGGCCCAACAAACAATGAAAAATATACTGACTGCATTCGCGATTGCTCTCTGGACCTTGACGTTCGCATCCACTGCAAGCGCGAGCGGCACGATTGAACTCGCGGTCGGCGCGCAGCGACAGATTTCTGCAGGTCGTGCGCTGCAGCGTGTCGCAGTCGGCGATCCTGCGATCGCCGACGTGTTGATCATGAAGGGCAGTGGTTCCGGGTCCGTGCTGCTGACCGCGAAAGCGCCGGGCGCAACGAACGTGATGTTGTGGGAACGCGGTCACGACGAGCCGACGGCCTGGAATGTGGAAGTCGTCGACGCGTCTGCGCACGCGGTGCTCGACGGTTCGATGCCGCAGGTGAAAGCGTACGGTGGGACGTCGGTGTTGCGGGGAACGTCCGCTTCGCTCGATGCTCACGAACGAGCAGCGGCAGTCGCCAAAAACATGAACACGAAGGGCACGCTGATCGATCGCTCGACACTGGCTGGCAAGAATGTCGTGCAGGTCGACGTACGCGTGGTCGAGTTCAGCCGCACCGTGCTCAAGCAAGTGGGGTTCAACTTCTTCAAGCAGAGCAACGGATTCTCGTTTGGCTCGTTTTCACCGGGCGGCGTGCAATCGTATAGCGGCGGCTCCGGGCCCGGGTCGGCCGGATATCTTCCGACGCTCGGCGCCCCCGTCGCATCCGCGTTCAACCTGGTCGCGAACGCAGCCGGGCACGGCATCTTCGCCGACCTGTCGCTGCTCGAAGCGAACAATCTGGCGCGCGTGCTCGCCGAGCCGACGCTCGTCGCGCTGTCCGGCCAGAGCGCCAGCTTCCTCGCCGGCGGCGAGATCCCGGTTCCGTCGCCGCAGGGGCTTGGCTCGACCGCGATCCAGTGGAAACAATACGGTGTGGGACTGTCGCTGACTCCGACGGTGCTGAGCCCAAGCCGGATCGCGCTGAAGGTCGCGCCGGAATCGAGCCAGCTCGATTTCGTGAACAGCGTGACGATCAGCGGTGTCGCCGTGCCGGGCATCACGACGCGTCGCGCCGACACGACGGTCGAACTCGGCGATGGCGAGAGTTTCGTGATCGGCGGCCTGATCGATCGCCAGACGATGTCGAACGTGAGCAAGGTGCCGCTGCTCGGCGACCTGCCGATCATCGGCACGTTCTTCAAGAACCTGAACTACCAGCAGAACGACAAGGAATTGCTGATCATCGTGACACCGCATCTCGTCGCACCGATTGCGAAGGGGGCGGTGCTGCCTGCGACGCCCGGCGAATTGTCCGAGCAGCGCGACGGGCCGGTATGGCGATCCTACCTGGGCGGTGCGGCATCGCCGGATGCGGCACCGGGGTTTTCGAAATGAATCTGAGGCATTGCGCGTCGTGGCACATTGCTACGCCTTGCGTAATCGGGGGTGTTCGACATGAATGCACGAACCCAATCGTTGTGTGAACCCGCCGTGACCGACTACTTCGTTTGCGCATCGACAAAGGAAGCGCATGTGCGCTGGCTGGCCGATACGCTGGTGTCGGCCGGTGCGGTCGAGGCCGCGTCGCTGGAGCCGGGCGTGCTTGCGCAGCGCATCACGGGGCTCAATCCGGCGCTCGTGTTCATCGATTTCTCCGAACGCAGCGAAGCGGCGAGCGTCGCTGCGGCCACGGTACGCGCGGCACATCCGGGGTTGCCGATCGTCGCACTTGGCTCGCTCACCCAGCCGGAGAGCACGCTTGCCGCACTGCGCGCGGGCGTGCGCGATTTCATCGACGTGTCGGCATCGGCCGAGGACGCACTGCGGACGACGCGTGGATTGCTATCCCACGTCGGCGAGCCGACGAGCCGTCACGGCAAGGTCGTCACGTTGCTCGGCGCGCGCGCGGGCATGGGGGTCAGCACGCTCGCAGCGAATCTCGCGGTCTGGCTTCAGAAGCGGGCACTCGGGCCGGGTGCGGCGGGCACGGACGGCGGTGCGCCGGCCGGCCGCCAGACCGCGCTGATCGACCTGGGGTTGCCGGCCGGCGACGGCGCGCTGTTTCTGAACACGCGTTGCGAATTTCATTTCATCGATGCGGTGCAGAACCTGCGCCGCATCGACCGCACGTTCGTGAACACCGCACTCACGAGGCATCAGAGCGGTGTCGCGCTGACGACGCTGCCGCCGGACCTCGGCGCGTTGCGCGATGTGTCCTATGCGTCATGCATCGGTTTGCTGAACCGCCTTCGCGCGTTCTTCGACCAGCAGGTCGTCGATCTCGGCGGGTTCTCGAATCGCGAGTTCGTCACGCAGATCGCCGCGTCGGCCGACGAGGCGTGGCTGGTCTGCGATCAAGGCGTCGCATCGATCGTTTCGGCCGTCGACCTGATCACCGGGTTGCGCGATGGGGGCGTCGATACGGATCGCGTCAAGCTCGTGGTCAACCAGTACGATCCCGCGCTGGGCCTGATGCCCGGACAGATCGCCGAGCGTCTCGGGTTGTCGCTGGTCGGCAGCTTGCCCGCGCGCCGCGTCGCGATCGGCCATGCGGCGAACCAGGGGCGGCTCATCGTCGATGCGGCAGAGCGTGATCCTTACGTGCGCGCACTCGAATCCCTCGCCGCGCGGTTGCCCGGCGTATCGGGCATGGCGGGCGCGTCGCGCGCGGCGCCCGGCCTGTCCGCGCTCAAACGTTTCATTCAACCTTCGTCCAAGCGGTCGTAACCGATGGCACACGACATTCAATTCGCCGACGGCGCAGCGCCGTTCTCCCAGACGCAGCAATTCCACGACATCAAGAATGCCGCGCACGAGCACCTGCTGACGCGTATCGAGGAGCTGGGCGCCGAGTTCGGCCGATGGTCGCGCCAGGCGATCAATCAGTTCGTCGATCTCGAGATCGACAGCTTCGTGCGCCTGCGCCGCATTCCGCTCAACGAGAACGAGGTGCGTGCGATTGCGGAAGCGCTGACGAAGGAACTCGCGGGCTTCGGGCCGATCGAGGATCTGCTCGCGGATCCGGCGGTCGAGGACATCCTGATCAACGGCTACAACGACGTGTACGTGTCGCGTCACGGGATACTAGCGAAGCTGCCGGTGCGCTTCACCGACAACGCGCATTTGTTGCGAATCGTGCGCCGGATCCTCGCGCCGATCGGGCGCCGTCTCGATGAATCGAACCCGATGGTCGACGCGCGACTGCCCGACGGCGGCCGCGTGAACGTCGTGATCGAGCCGCTGTCGATCGACGGCCCGATCGTGTCGATCCGGAAATTCCGCAAGGACCCGCTCAAGCCCTCGGACCTGCTCGGCAACGGCACGTACAACGAAGAGATCGGTGCATTGCTCGAGGCGGCGGTCGAGGCCCGCTGCAACGTGCTCGTGTCGGGCGGCACGAGCTCGGGCAAGACGTCGCTGCTCAATGCGCTCGCGTTCCACATTCCGGAGGCCGAGCGTGTCGTGACGATCGAGGATACGGCGGAACTGTCGCTGAACCACCCGCACGTCGTGCGCCTCGAAAGCCGGCCGGGCGGGTTCGACGGTAGTGGCGTCGTGACGATTCGCGATCTGTTGCGCAATACGCTGCGGATGCGTCCGGACCGGATCATCGTCGGCGAAGTGCGCGGCGGTGAAGTGCTCGAAATGCTTCAGGCCATGAACACGGGCCACGACGGCTCGATGGGCACCGTGCACGCGAGTTCGCCGCGCGAGTGCCTGTACCGTCTCGAGATGCTCGCCGGCTTCGCGGGCTTCCAGGGGACCGAATCGAGCCTGCGTCGCCAGATCGCGAACGCGATCGACTTCATCGTGCAGATCGGACGCCTGTCGAATGGGCGCCGCCGGATTCTGTCGATCACCGAAGTGACTGGGCTGTCCGACAACATCATCGCGACGCAGGAACTGTATCGCTACGAAGCGCGCGTCACGCCGGAGGGCGAGGAAGTCGATCACTGGGAGTCGCTGGGCATTCATCCGCATTCGCCGAAGCTCGCGCGTTTCCGCCAGACGCTGACGAACAGCGGCCTGGGCAGTTTCGGCGGCGGCTTTGGCGGCGGCGGTTTCGGTCGCGGCGGGGGCTTCAATGTATAGCGCAACGATCTGGATGCTCGCGGTCGCGATGCTGTGCGTGGCATCGGCACTGATGCTGTGGCGACATGCGGAAACCCGGCGCGTGCGCACCGATGCGAAGCGCTTCATCGACAGTCGGCTGGAGCCCGGCGCACGCGCGGCGGCACCGGCTGCAAGACCGGCAGCATCCGCGGCGCCGCGTGCCGTGTCGTCATCCAGTGGCGCGCGCAATGCGGCATCCGGTGCTTTCTGGGTGCACTGGCTTGCGATGGCGACGGAGTATCTGACCGACCTCGTGAACCGTGCCGGGATCGAAGGGGCACGCGGCAAGGCGATCGTCGCGCTGGCGGCTCTCGTGACGGTTGCGGCAATCGCGGGCAGCCGCGGCGGCGTGCTCGCGTGTTTCGCTGCGCTTGTCTGCGGGAGCGCGATTTTCGGCATCTGGCTCACATCGCGCATCCAGCGGCGTCGACTGAAGATCGTCCGGCAGATTCCATCGTTTCTCGACGGGATCGTGCGACTGGTGACGCTCGGCAACAGCGTGCCGGCCGCATTCCAGGCAGCGCTGCTGACGACGGAGGAGCCGCTGCGGGGGTGTCTCGACCACGTGTCCCGGATGTTGCGCACAGGTGTCGAGATCGATCGCGCGATGCTTCATATCGCGAAGATCTACCGGACGAAGGAATTCGAACTTCTCGGATCCGTGCTGCGATTGTCGGTCAAATATGGCGGCCGTGCGGACGTGATGCTCGAGCGCATGGCCGTGTTCATGCGCGACCTCGAGCAGGCGGAGCGCGAACTGGCGGCGATGTCGGCGGAGACACGGTTGTCGGCGTTCGTGCTCATGATGCTGCCGATCGCGATCGGCAGTTTTGTCGTGATGACCAATCCGAAGTATCTGGAAGGCATGTGGATTGATCCGGGCGGACGAGTGCTCCTCATACTCGCATTTCTGATGCAGATGGCGGGTAGCGTGTGGTTGTACCGAATGGCTCGACTCAGGTGATGCGATGACGGCAACTCAGATTGGATCAATCGCTCTCGCGCTCGGCGCGCTCGGCGTGCTGCTGCTCGGAATGATCGCATTGCTGCGAGCGAGCGCCGCGTCGCGTGTCGAACGCGCGCTGGCCGATGCGCTCGATCAGCGTATGGCTGCACACGAAGCGGCCAAGCTAGGGGGCGTAGCCGATGCGGATGTCGCTCCGAAATCCGACACGCACGGTCGGCAGTGCGTCGAGCGTTTGCTTGCACGGCTTTCGGCGACAGGGATGCGCTTGCTTGAAACCGGGTTCGGCAAGCACATCGTAGCGGATGAGGATCGTCGTCTACTCGAGCAATGCGGTTACGTCGACGCGCGTACACGCGGGCTGTTTCTGATCGCACGGATCGCTTGTGGGATCGCGGTGCCGGTGCTTTTCGCGGTAGTCGCGAGTGGGCGAATGAAAGGCGGACACTGGACGATAGGCATGTTCGCCGCATTCGGGTTTGGCTTCATGCTGCCGAAACTCTATGTGCGCCGTCGTGCAGCGGCACGGCGCCAGAGCGTCGTCGATGAACTGCCTTTACTCGTCGACATGCTGCGCCTGTTGCAGGGCGTGGGATTGTCGCTGGATCAAAGCCTGCAGGTCGTGACGAACGATTTCAGGGGGATGATGCCGGTTCTGTCGTCGGAAGTCGGGATCGCGCAGCGTCAATTCGCAACGGGCCGCACGCGTGAGCAGTCGATGCAGCGGTTGTCGAGCGGGTTCGATAACGAGGACTTGCGCGCGATTGCACGGCTGATGGTGCAGGTCGACAAGCACGGCGGCGCGGTTCAGGAGCCGCTCAGGCAGTTCGGTGACAGGCTGCGCGAGACGCGCCGCGCAATGCTTCGCGAGCGGATCGGTCGATTGACTGTGAAGATGACGGGCGTGATGGTCCTGACGCTGTTGCCCGCGCTTCTGATCGTGACGGCCGGCCCCGGGTTTCTGGCGGTGATGCATGCGCTGTCAGCGCATCATTGATGGTGGAAGGAAAGACCATGAAGCGGATCATCAGGATGGCGATGCACACGAGTATGGCGGCGGCAGTTTTGCTGCTTGGTGCATGCGCGGCCAAGGAAAGCGGGTATGGCGTCGGCGGACAGACCGAGCGGGCAGCGCTGATTCAGGCGGCTGACCAGAAACATGCGGTGCCCGATACACCCGGGATGTATCTCGGACTGATCCAGCGGATGCAGGCCCAGGGCCTCTATTACGCGTCACTTGCACACATCGATGCGTACGACAAGGCGTACGGAGTATCGCCAGACACGATTCTGCTGCGCGCGGACGCGCTGCGGATGACCGACCAGCCAGCCGCTAGCGCAGCCGCGTATATGCAGTTGCTGAAGACGCCACTCGCAGCGCGCGGTTACCGGGGGCTCGGGTTGATCGCCGGTGCCGCCGGCGATTTTGGCCGGTCGGTGCAAGCGTTGACGCAGGCATCCGAACTGGCACCGACCGATGCGTTGCTGCTGTCCGATCTGGCCTATGCGAAATTGCGCAACGGCGATATCGTTGGTGCGCGAGTACCCTTGATGAAGGCGGCCGAGCTGGATCAACGCAACCCGAAGATCGTCAGCAATCTCACTTTGTATCTGCTCGCGACAGGGCGCGCGCAGGATGCGCAGCGGTTGATGAACCAGCAGCATTTGCAGGCAGATATCCGTAAGGAAATCAGCAGCGATGCCGCAAGAATTGCGGCAGCGGCGCGTGCTCAGCAACGCGCGGTAGCGACGCCGTCGGTGGTGTCTCGGCAGGCCGCAGCTGCGCCGGTCACGCCGATGGCAAACAATTTCGGCTATGACCAGACCGTGCCGCTGCTGCAACGGTTTGCACAATGAACGGACGTGCGGGGAACGACATGAACAATAAACATTATCGAAACATGCGTGTGGGTCGAATCATGGTGCTGGGCATGATCGCGAGCATGGCATTCGGCAGCGTCGCCGCCTATGCGCAGCAGGGTACGATGCCGGCCGCGTCGGACGTGGGCCGCTCGACCCGCGACTGGCTGGTGATGCAGGGCGAGAACCGCGCGGCAGCATCGACGCAACCGTTGCTCGGGGATGTTGCATCACTCGTCTACCAGCGCTATCTCGATTCGTTCAAGAACAAGATTCCGGAGTCGATGAGCACGCAACTCGGGGCGTCCGGCGGCATGCAGGGCGGCGGGCAGGGGGCGCAGTAGGCCAGATGACGATGCGTGCAGATCAATCACATGGAACTCGGTGGCGCGGCGCTGGTTGGCCGGCGGCGCGACGTCAGCACGGCTCCATTGCGGTCATGGCTGCGGTTTGGGTAATGGTCGCGATGGTCGTGTTGGGTGCCGTTGACATCGGGAATCTGTATTTCCAGAAGCGGGATTTGCAGCGGATCGCGGATCTGGCTGCGTTGGCGGCGGCCCAGTCGGTCGATCCTATTGATGTCAAATGCGCGAGTGCTATTCAGGCAGCACAGAATAATGCTGGCCAGAATGACGCGTATCCGGTTGGCACAAAATCCCCGGTTGCCGGGACAGATCAGATCGTAACGAGTTGCGGACGCTGGGATCCGCCAGCGGGAAGCAATGCGTCTTACCAAGAGGCGGCTGCGAGTCTTACGCAGTTCAATGCCGCACGGGTCACGTTAAATCGCCGTGTGAATTACTCGTTTCTCGGATTGTTGTCCGCGGCCGGCCGTGGATCGCCGACGGTAACCGCCAGTTCTACCGCGAGGGCAACCGCAATCGATTCGTTCTCCGTCAGTGCGACGATCGCGAGCGTAAATCCAGTATGGCTAAATGCCATTCTGACTTCGTTGCTGGGGACGAGCATCAACCTGCAGGTTGGCGACTATCAAGCGATTGCTAATGCCAACATCCGGCTTGTCGATATCGCGACAGCTGTTGGCGTCGGTACGGTAAGTGGACTCACCACGACGTCGATCGGCATGTCAACGATGCTGGGTAAACTGGCCAACCTTGACCTTAATACTTTACAGACTGGTCAGAACAACAATCCTGGATATGTCGCGCAGTTGCAGGCAGGGCTCGCCGCCCTGGGTCGGATACCGATCGTTTACATCCCGAACACGACGATTAAGCTGGCGAATCAGGCAAATGCGCTCCTGCAGTTGGGCCTCGGCAATCCCGATTCCGCCGCTGACGCCACGGTCAACCTGCTGGATTTATTGACAACGACGGCACAAGTCGCGAATGCCGGGAAGGCGGTTTCGTTGAATGCTACGTTGCCGCTTGGCGCGAATACCGCTACGAATGTGCAACTGCAGATTCTGAGCCCGCCGTCGCTGGCCGTCGGCGAGGCCGGTCAATTGAACGGGGTTTGGCGGACACAGGCATCGTCTGCTCAGATCGGGTTGTTCCTGGATGTGCAGACCCCGCCACTCAGTGTTTCGATTCCTGGTCTTCCATCGCTTCTTAGTGCACAGCTGAGCGGTCTCAAGTTGCCACTCTATCTGGTCGTGGGTGGGCCGGCCACGGCATGGCTGGCGGCCACCAAATGCGGGCCGACTATCGACACGTCGACGGTCACGATCGGTGCGAAGCCCGGTATCGCTCGTCTGTGCGTGAGTACGCCCCCGGGCGGCATGCTTAATCTGAATAATTCGGGTAGCTGCCCCGCCGCGACCGGGACACTGCAAATCGTGAACCTGAACGTCATCCTTGCGGGCGTGACGGTGCTGTCACTGCCGGTCACGGCGAATGTCGGCAATCCGGTGCTTCAGGTCGCGGGAGATGAATCATATAGTGCGCCGTATGGCAGCAACAGTGGCAACACGCCGCCGCAGTTCTGTGCCGACACGGCCAACTATTCGGCATCGTCGCCGACATGTTCGAACGGCTGGTCGAGGAATCCGAACTGGACCACTTATTCGAATCAGCTCGGTTCGCAACTGGCGACAGCCCTTGCGAACCTGAACCTCCAATCGCTGGACATTGCCTTGACGCTTCCCCTCATTGGAACGATCAATGTCCCGGTACCAGTTAGCACACTATCGTCGCTGCTCGGCACACTCCTCGGCCCGATATTGACATCGCTTGATACCTTGATCGTACCGTTGCTAAATCTGCTGGGCGTTCAGGTTGGCCAAGCGAACGTTCATCAGATTTCGCTGACATGCAATGCCGCACAACTTGTCGGTCAGTAACAGGCTTTTATTATGAGAACCCCCTCCGCAATCGCAGAACTCGACCTGTACGTCTGGGAAGGCAAGGCGGACATTGTCGACCGCGTTGCCCGCTGCATGGCGAGCTTCGACGTCGAGGTGATCCGCGCCGACAATGCGGAAATCTCGCCGGAGCGCGCCGCCTTGCGGCCATCGCTCGCGATCATCAGCGTGACGATGATCGAGACCGGTGCGGCGTTCCTGCGCGACTGGCAGGCCAACATCGGCATGCCGGTCGTCTGGGTCGGCGCGGCGCGCGACCACGACGCGTCGCAGTATCCGCCCGACTATTCGCACATCCTGCCGCTCGACTTCACGTGCGCCGAGCTGCGCGGGATGATCGGCAAGCTCGTCACGCAGCTGCGCGCGCATGCGGCCGATACGCTGCGGCCGTCCGAACTCGTCGCGCACTCGGAGTCGATGCAGGCGCTGCTGCACGAGGTCGATATGTTCGCCGACTGCGACACCAACGTGCTGTTGCACGGCGAAACCGGCGTCGGCAAGGAACGCATCGCGCAATTACTCCACGAAAAGCATTCGCGCTACCGCGACGGCGAATTCGTGCCGGTCAACTGCGGTGCGATTCCGGACGGCCTGTTCGAATCGCTGTTCTTCGGGCACGCAAAAGGCTCGTTTACCGGCGCGGTTGTTGCGCATAAAGGCTATTTCGAGCAGGCGGCGGGCGGCACGCTGTTCCTCGACGAAGTCGGCGATCTGCCGTTGTATCAGCAGGTCAAGCTGTTGCGCGTGCTCGAGGACGGCGCCGTGCTGCGGGTCGGCGCGACGACGCCGATCAAGGTCGATTTCCGTCTCGTCGCGGCCAGCAACAAGAAGCTGCCGCAGCTCGTGAAGGAAGGCCTGTTCCGCGCGGATCTTTATTACCGGCTCGCGGTGATCGAACTGAGCATTCCGTCGCTGGAAGAGCGGGGCGCGGTCGACAAGATTGCGCTGTTCAAGTCGTTCGTCGCGGAGGTGGTGGGCGACGAACGGCTCGCGCAACTGTCCGACCTGCCTTACTGGCTCGCGGATGCGGTGGCGGACAGCTATTTCCCCGGCAATGTGCGCGAGCTGCGCAACCTTGCGGAGCGCGTCGGCGTGACGGTGCGGCAAACGGGCGGCTGGGACGCCGCGCGACTCCAGCGGCTGGTCGCGCATGCGCGCAATGCGGCGCAGCCGGTGCCGGCGGAGAGCGTGGCGGAGGTCTTCGTCGACCGCAGCAAGTGGGACATGAACGAGCGCAGCCGCGTGATCGCGGCCCTCGACGCAAACGGCTGGCGACGCCAGGATACGGCGCAGCAGCTCGGCATCAGCCGGAAGGTGCTGTGGGAAAAGATGCGCAAATATCAGATCTTCGACGAAGAGCCCGAGACCCGCGAAAGCGAATAATTAATGCGATAAAATCGCGCTGAATTACAACGACACGGGCAGGAATCAAAATTCATGAGCCATATGACGGGGTTGGGGCGGGCGTGGGTGTTGCTCGCGATGATGGGAGGCATGCAGGGCGCGTTCGCGCAGGGATTGGCGGGCAATGCATCGCCGGCGGTACAGCAGGCGTCGGCACCGGTGGCGGCGATTCCGGTGATCGATCAACAGGTTCAAACCTCGATACAGCCGCAGGCAGGCGAGACGACGGGGCAGAGCACGGTTGACGAACTGCAGCGCCAGATCCAGGCGCATTCGCTGACGGAAATGCGCACCAGCTATAACGGCAGCTACGGCGCGAGCCAGTTGTTCAGCGTGAAGGACGGTTCCTATTTCGTCGCGCTGTTCCAGCAGAAGGCGTTCTGGCGCGTGATCAAGACTTACGACGAAGCGCGCGCGGAAGCGATCTATCGCGATTTCTCGCGTCAGGCGGAACGGCTGTCCGTCAACGAGCTGCGTGCGGCGAAGCTGGAGTCGCAGAAGGTGCAGACGGACCGGCAGATCGAAGTCGCGCAGGAGCGGGCGCGGCGTCTGCAGGCCGATATCTCGATCGCCCGCGAGCAGCAGGCGGCGGTCGCGGATCGCCAGAAGAGCGTCCGCAACGAAACGGCGGCGCTGCAGGCGCAACAGGCGGCGCTTCAGTCGCAACTGCGCGCGTTGCAGCAGCAGGTGCGTTCGCTGCAGCGGGAGGCCGACGCAGGTTTGCCGACGACGGCACACTGAGCGATCACGGCACGGCCGGTGCGGCGACATGCCGCGCCGATCCGCCAGAAAAAAGGGCAAGCCGCCTGGCTTGCCCTTTTGTTTTACTGGCCGTCCGGCACGATTCGCCGGCGGCGCGTGACGATCACCGGCCCGTTGCCGCCGCGTGCGTCGGACGGCGACGTGTTGCCCGATGCGTCGCCGGCATCGCGCGGTGCGCCGTAGCTTTCGCGCGGGGCGCCATAGCCTTCGCGGGGCTCGCGCGGCGCGCCATAACCCTCGCGCGGTTCACGGGAACCGTAACCTTCACGCGGCTCGCGCGAGCCGTAGCCGCCGCCGTCGCCACGCGATTCGCGGGAGCCGCCATGCGAGCCGTACGGGCTGTGGCCGCCGCCTTCGCGGCCGCCCGGCCGACCGCCGGGCCGCGGGCCGCGGGGACCGCCGCCGCCCGGGCGCGAGCCGCCCGTGTCGAGCTGGATCGTGGAAATCGCACGCTTGTAGATGCCTTGCAGACCCACGGGGGTGCGCAGCATCACCAGATACTGGTCGAACGACTCGATACATCCCGTCAGACGAATGCCGTTGACGAGATAGATTTCAACGCGCTTACGTTCCTTGCGCGCCGAATTGATGAAGTCGTTTTGCGGATGGGATTCTGCGGGATTGGCCATTGAGGTGCGGCAGGAGCCTGCGTCAGAGAATATGTTGTGCGTGTGTGTGGCGTGGTTGCCCACCAAGTGTTTGGCGGGATTTTACCCTGTTCGTTCCACCAGCGCGCAGTCGTGATTGTGTCGAACCGTAACCCACTATAGACGTTCCCGTGCATTTTCGCGATTCGGTCGAATGGCTAGTGCCGTTTCGTTACGTCGCGTTACGAATCTCGCAATGGCGTAGCACCTGGCGGCGCGCGGCGGGATTACATTCCACGCGCATGCCGGGCAGGCCGGCGGATCCGGGAAGGGGAACATGAACAAGAGGGGATTGGCGGTGTGGATCGGGAGTGTGGCGTTGCTCGCTTCCGGCAGTGCAATGGCGGGGCGCGTCGACCTGTCGGTGGGCATCGGCGTGCCGGTCGCACCGGTCTATGTCGAGCCGGCACCGGTCTATGTGGCGCCCCAGCCTGCGGTAGTCGCTTATCCGGGTTACGGATACGGCTACTACGGCGACGAGGACGACGACGGCTACCGGAAATGGCGCAAGCACTATTACAAGCATTGGCACAAGCATCACCACGACGACGATGATGATTGAGCGCGACCTGCGTGGCGCCGGCGCCGGTGACGATCAGAACGCATAGTCCGGGTTCTTCGGGTCGAACGCGGATTCGTCGAGCGTCGCCGGCGCGATTTTCTCGATGACGATCCGTTCGAAGATCCTGCCGTCGTTGTCATAGGATTCGATGGTCCTGAAGTAGGGCGCGTGCAGGTCGAGCCCGAGGATTTCCTTTTTCGCGTAGAACTGCGGCCGGCCGGTCGGCGTCTCGTAGGTGAGCGCGACGACGCGCACACCGCCGATCGTCTTCGCCTCCACCTGGGTCGGCCGCTGCACGCCGGCTTCCTGGTATTTCCTTCCTTCGGTCAGGTACAGGTTCGTGATGAACTCGGTGCCGAGATCCTTCACCTGGTGATTCGACTGCGCACGCGCGAGTGCGCCGTCGAGCGCCGTCCACAACGGAATCTTGCCGAGCAGGCCGCCGAGATGGCCGTACATCTCGTCCTTGCGCCGCGTCGTGTCGTAGATCGTCTCCTGTCCCGCATGCGCGCCGCCCGGCAGCCATTTCGCATAAACGCGCAACGGTTCGCGGGTCGTCTTCACGAGCATGCGGTCGGGCGTGTCGGACCATTTCCCGCTGATGCGTTCCTGGCGCACCATCGTGAACTGGTACGACGGATAGCCGTTGGGACCATTGCGGATATAGAGCGGCACGGCGAGCGGATCGAGGGCCTTGAACAGCGCCGTGAGCGTCGCGTCGTCGAGTTGCGCGAGCACGCCGCGCTGGGCGGCCGTGCGCAGCCAGCGCGCCTGCTGCGCGACCGGCTCGCGCGTGACCTTCGCCAGCTCCGCCGGCAGTGCGGCCTCCTGTACCGCGCTCGCGGCATCGGCGGTTTCCTCGGCGTGCAGGCCGGCTTGCGCGAGCGACAGCACGCACGCGAGTGCCGCGGCGGCGTACCGCGCGCGGCGCTTCGTTCCTTCGTTCATCGACAGCGTCTCCGGGCGCGTTGGATCGTTCAGCCTTGCTTCGCGGCCTTGATCCTGGCGAGTTCCTCGTCGCGCAGCGCGCGGCGCAGGATCTTGCCGACGTTGGTCTGCGGCAGCGCATCGCGGAACTCGACGAATTTCGGCATCTTGTAGCCGGTCAGGTTCTTGCGGCAGTGCGCGAGCACGTCGTCGACCGTCAGCGTCGGGTCGCGGCGCACGACGAAGACCTTGATCCGTTCGCCCTGTACTTCGTCCGGGATGCCGATCGCAGCGGCTTCGCTGATGCCCGGATGCATGACCAGCACTTCCTCGATCTCGTTCGGATACACGTTGAAACCCGACACGAGGATCATGTCCTTCTTGCGGTCGATGAGGCGGATGAAGCCGCGCTCGTCCATCACGCCGATGTCGCCGGTGCCGAGCCAGCCGTCGGCGTCGATCACCTTCGCGGTCTCGTCGGGCCGCTGCCAGTAGCCGCGCATCACCTGCGGGCCGTGCACGCACAGCTCGCCCGGCTCGCCGACGGCGGCCCAGGTGCCGTCTTCGCGGCGAAAGCGCACGAGTGTCGACGGGGCGGGCAGGCCGATCGAGCCGCTGAACCCGGCCATGTCGCTCAGGTTCACCGGATTCATCGTGACGATCGGCGAGCATTCGGTGAGCCCGTAGCCCTCGACGATCGGCCGGCCCGTGACTTGCTGAAAGCGTTCCGCGACCGCGCGCTGCATCGCCATGCCGCCCGCCATCGCGAGCTTGAGCTTCGAGAAGTCGCGCTTGCGGAATTCGTCGTTGTCGAGGAACGCGTTGTACAGCGTGTTGATCCCGGTGATCCCGGTAAACGTTTCGTTGCGGATGATCTTCATCACCATGTTCATGTCGCGCGGGTTCGCGATCAGGATGTTGCGCCCGCCGAGCCCCATGAAGATGAACGCGTTCACCGTCAGCGAATAGATGTGATAGAGCGGCAGTGGCGTGAGCACGGTCTCGACGTCGCCCGACACCTGGTCGGCGATCCACGCCTTCGCTTGCAGCAGGTTCGCGATCAGGTTGCCGTGCGTGAGCATCGCGCCTTTCGCGACGCCGGTCGTGCCGCCGGTGTACTGCAGGAACGCGAGATCGTCGCGGGTCGTCTGCACCGGCTGCGGTTTGCCGCGTGCGCCGAGTGCGAGGGCGGAGCGCAGCCGGATCGCCTGCGGGAGGTTGTAGGCCGGCACGAGCTTCTTCACGTGCTTCAGCACGAAATTGATCAGGCGTCCCTTCGCATTGAAACCGTCGGCGAGCAGGTCGCCGAGCGCGGTGACGATGATGTTCTTCACCTGCGTTTCCGGCAGCGCGTCCTGCAGCGTGCGCGCGAAGTTCTCGAACGCGACGATCGTCTGCGCGCCGCTGTCCTTCAACTGGTGCGCGAGTTCGCGCGCGGTGTAGAGCGGATTGACGTTGACGACGATCGCGCCGGCCTTCAGCGTGCCGAACAGTGCGACCGGGTACTGGAACGTGTTCGGCAGCATGATCGCGACGCGGTCGCCCGGTTTTACGCCGGTGCTTTGCAGATACGACGCGAACGCGTCGACTTTCTGCGCGAGCGTGCGGTAGGTCATCGATGCGCCGGCGCTCACGTAGGCGACCCGCTCGGCGAAGCGCGTCGTGCATTCGTCGAAGAACTGCACGAGCGATGCGTATTGCGTGACGTCGATCTCGTGCGGCACGCCGGGCGGATACGACGCGTACCAGATGCCGTCGCTGTTCGGCGGGAGCTGGGCCGCTGCGGTTGCTGGGGATGAGGCCATGATGTGTCTCCGGTGTCGGTACGAGTTAGCGCTTTAGCGCTTACTCGTACCCCATGCTTCGCGGTCGGTGAGAGTTGGCGCTTCAGCGCTTACTCTCGCCCCATGCTTTGCGGTCGGTGAGAGTTGGCGCTTCAGCGCTTACGCTCACCCGTGCTTTGCGGTCGGTGAGAGTTGGCACTTCAGCGCTTACTCCCGGCCCATGCTTCGCAGTCAGTGAGAGTCAGCACTCCAGCGCTTACTCGTACCCCATGCTTTTCGGCGACGAAAGCAAGCCTGCCTTGGCTCTCCCGCCGCATGACATTCGTTCGGCCCGGGCCGGCGCATCAACGCCGGCCCGGGCCGCCCAAATCGTGAAACGCCGCCTGCGCGGCCTGGTGCGATCAGCTCGCCGAAGGCGCCGTCGCCGTATCGGCAGCAGCCGTGCTCGACGACAGCCCGAACGCTTCGCTCGCGCCCGCATCGTCGAGCACGGCCGCGAAGATCGACAACTGCGCGCTGTCGGGCATCGGTGCCTTCAGCGCGGCGACGATCAGCGAGGACAGCCGCGCGATCATCTGCACGTCGTTCATCGTGCGGCCTTGCGAGAATTCGTCGATCAGGCTTTCGGTTTCGGCACCGGCCAGCGCGCCGGACAGCGCGCCGATCGCGAAGTGCAGCCGCCAGCCGAGCTCGGTGCGCGGCAGATGCGGCAGCGCGCGCTGGAACGCATCGAAGAAGCGGCCGGCGACGCTCGCGTAGTGCGCGGTCAGGAAGTTGCGCACGAACGGCGACGGATCGGTGTACGCGCGGCCGATCAGCCGCAGGAACGCGGGGCCGCCGCGCTCGGGGTCGCGCGACGCCTTCAGCGCGGGAATGAACATCGCGCCGAGTACGTGTTCGCAGGTGATGTGCGCACCGAGCTGCGCATCGAAGCGGTCGAGGATGCCGAGGCGTTCCAGGTTGAGCTGGTCGAGCCGGCGCGACAGCATCGCGTGGATCAGCGCTTCCTTGCTGCCGAAGTGGTAGTTGACCGCGGCGAGGTTCACCGTCGCACGCGACGTGATCTGCCGCATCGACATCGCTTCGAAGCCATGTTCGATGAACAGGTCCTCGGCCGCATCGAGAATGCGCGCCTTCGTCCCGCCGGTCTGCCGATTGCCGGATGACCGCGTCCCGGACGGTCGTCCCGCGGACGCTCGCCCCTCCTGACTGACTGCCATGTCCCGCCTCCCAATGCCGGTTGCCCGGCCGCGAACAGGTGATTTGATTATCTGATTCAAACAGCCGTTTTTATTAAGATAAAAAAACGCGTACGGCGCGGGCAAGCGCGGAATCTGGACAAATTCCTCTAGTTCGATGTGCGGATGCGGAAAGTCTGTCGCGCGGCCCCGGCGGGACGGGGCACGCGCGATGGTGCGTCGCGGCAATGCGCGGCTTCAGCCGGCGGTGGTACGCGTATTGACCGATTGCGTCATGTCGACGCCGCGCCGTTCGCGGCTGAACAGGATCAGCACGGCGATCACGACGGCGACGATACCGGCCACGAGCGCCAGCGCGAAACTGTAGTTGTTGCCCTGGGAGACCGCGAGCGATGCCTGCATCGTCGCGTTGCCCGACGCGAGCAGGTTGCCGAGCTGGTAGACGACGCCGGGGAAGGTCGCGCGGATCTCGTCGGGCGAGATCTCGTTCAGGTGGACGGGGATCACGCCCCACGCACCCTGTACCGAGATCTGCATCAGGAACGCGCCGGCGGCGAGCGCGAGCTGGCCGCTCGAGAACGCCCACAGCGGCAGCACCGGCAGCGCGATCAGCGCGGCGATGAAGATCGCGCGGCGGCGGCCGATCCGCTCCGAGATCGCGCCGAACGACAGGCCGCCGACGATCGCACCGATGTTCAGCACGATCGTGATCCACGACACGGTGTGCGGATCGAAGTGATGCTGTTCGCGCAGGAAGGTCGGGTAGAGATCCTGCGTGCCGTGCGAGAAGAAGTTGAACGCGGTCATCAGCACGATCGCGTAGATCGTGAGCTTCCAGTTCTGCTGCAGCGTGGCGCCGAGGCTCGGGCGCGGGCGCTTTTCCATCTGCTTCCAGGCCGGCGATTCGGGCACGTGCGTGCGCACGTACAGCACGAGCAGCGCAGGCAGCACGCCGACCATGAACATCCCGCGCCAACCGATGGTCTGGTAGAGCAGGCCGAACACGACGGACGCGAGCAGGTAGCCGCTCGGATAGCCGGCCTGCAGCAGGCCCGACACGAAGCCGCGCGCATGGGTCGGCACGGTTTCCATCGTCAGCGCGGAGCCGACGCCCCATTCGCCGCCCATCGCGATGCCGAACAGCGCGCGCAGCACGAGCAGCGCGGTGAGGCTCGGCGCGAAGCCCGACGCGAGCTCGAGCAGCGAATAGCATGCGATGTTGACCATCAGCGTCGGGCGGCGGCCGAAACGATCGGCGAGCCGCCCGAAGATCAGCGCGCCGATCGGGCGCATCGCGAGCGTGAGCGTAAGCGCAAACGCGACGGCGGGGATCGTCGACGCGAATTCGGCGGCGATGTCCTTCAGCACGAAGACCATCAGGAAAAAATCGAACGCGTCGAGTGTCCAGCCCAGGTAGGCGGCGATCGTGACGTTGCGTTGTTCGCGGGTCCAGCTCATGTCCGAGGTCTCCTCGTTGGCTTGTGCGCACACTCTGCCGGCGGATGCCGGCCCGGCCGGCGCGCGGCGCGGGGGCATGGATCGAGTGTAGGCCGCGGCGCCGTGCGATGCGGGGCGCGATAACCGCGCATCGGGAATAATCCCTACGAAATGAACTGTTGAGAAAACGGAAATGAGCGTGTGCGTGACGAGCGACAGTCGTCTGTATCATTCCGGAAGGTTTTTTGTATCAGATACGTAATGCACGCGATGCGCATCGCCACCGAATCAGGAGCCCCGATGACCGAACCGTCCGTTGCCGCGCTGCCCGCCCTGGAGACCGCGCGACTGTGGCTGCGCCCGCGCGTGCTGGCCGACCTCGACGCGAGCATCGCGATGGATCGCGATCCGGAGGTCACGCGCTACATCGCGGGGCCGTGGCACGACCCCGACGAACATCGCCGCTTCGTCACGCACCGGATCACACGCGCCTATCCGCCGGGCCTCGGTTACTGGTCGATCTTCGAGAAGGCCGCGCCCGACGCGTTCATCGGCTGGATCCTGCTGATTCCCGACTATGCGGGCGGCGCGCGCGACGTCGAGATCGGCTGGCGGCTCGTGCGCGTGGCGTGGGGGCGCGGCATCGCGTGCGAGGCCGCCGCGGCCGTCGTGCGACACGCGTTCGACACCGTGCGGCTGCCGCGCGTGATCGCCGATATCGCGGAGGCGAACTCGGGTTCGCTGAACGTCGCGCGCAAGCTCGGGATGCGGCGCGTGAGCGTCGTTCACGACGGCATTCCTTACGTTCGCCATCGTCTCGAGCGCGACGACCTGCGTGCATAGCGTCGCGTGCGGGCGCGACCGGTTGTCAGAGATGGTCAAGCGCACGCGTATCGAGGTCGCGACGTATTAACGGCTCGCACGATCAGGAGTATCGTTGCCGGAAATTCGCAACATGGGGTACGACCATGGCACTCGGCAACGACGTTCATCTCATTCCCGTCCGCCTTGACGCGCTGCGTCCGACGCAAATGACGGTCGGCTATCGCGAAGTGAAAGCGAAGCGCAAGCACTGGAAGACGCTCGACAAGCGTGCCCGCAAGGCGGCGATCGAGTCGCACTGGTTTCCGGCCGTCCTCGGCCCCGGCGGGGTGCACTACATCACCGACCATCACCATCTCGGCCTGGCGCTGATCGAGGAAGGGGAGGCGCGCGTGAATGCGATGCTGCTGAAGGATCTGTCCTGGCTCGACGACACGATCTTCTGGCGGATGATGGAACACAACCAGTGGGTGCATCCGTTCGGCGTGGACGGCTCGCGTCGCGACTACGCACAACTGCCGAAGGCGCTGACGGGGCTCGAGGACGATCCGTATCGAAGCCTCGCGGGCGAGCTGCGCACGGCCGGCGGCTACGCGAAGGATGCGACGCCGTTCAGCGAATTCCTGTGGGCCGACTACCTGCGCCAGCACGTGACGCTCGATCAGATCCGCAAGAACTTCGCGAAGGCGCTCGACATCTCGCTGCGCCGCGCACACGAGCAGGACGCGCGCTATCTGCCCGGCTGGTCGGGTGTCATCGCCGTCAAACCCTGACCCGCACCCCGGCGCCTACCGCCTCATGACGACTGCCCCGACCCGTCCGGATGCCGGCTTGCAGCATCCCGAGCATTTTGCTGCACTCGATGCGGCGCCGCCGCCACCCACGCAGCGCATCGGCCTCGATGCGCTGGCTGGCCTGTCGATCGCCGGGTTGCTGATTCCCGAGGCGGTCGCATACGCGGGTCTCGCCAACCTGCCGCCGCAGGCCGGTCTGATCGCGCTGCTGTCGGGGCTCGTCGTCTATGCGCTGACCGGCAGCAGTCGCTTTGCGATCGTGTCGTCGACGTCGTCGTCGGCGGCCGTGCTCGCCGCGACCGTGCTGGCCGAGTCGGGGATGGCGCTTGCCGCGCAGCTCGCGCTCGCGGCCGCGCTCGTCGCGATGACCGGCGTGCTGTTCATCCTGGCGGGCGTCGCGCGGCTCGGGGGCATGTCGGATTTCGTCGCGCGACCGGTCCTGCGCGGTTTCACGTTCGGCCTGGCGCTGACGATCGTCATCAAGCAGCTGCCGAAGATTCTCGCGATCTCCGTGCAGCACAGCGATGCGCCGCGCGTCGCACTCGACCTCCTCACCGGCGCACCGCATGCAAACCTCGCGAGCGTCGCGCTCGGCGCGACCGCGCTCGCACTGCTGTTCGTGCTCGGGCGGCGCTCGCGCGTGCCCGCGACGCTCGTCGTGATCGTGCTGTCGATCGCGGCCGGCTATGTGTTCGACTGGCAGCACTACGGGATCGCGATCGTCGGACACATCGATTTCCGGCATCTCGAATTCGGGCTGCCGCATCTCGACCGGAACGCATGGATGCAGACGGTCGAGCTCGCGTTCGCGCTGATGCTGATCCTGTATGCGGAGTCGTACGGTTCGATTCGCAACTTCGCGCTGAAGCACGGCGACAGCGTGTCGGCGAACCGCGACCTGGTCGCGATCGGCTGCGCGAACCTCGTGTCGGGGCTGCTGCACGGAATGCCGGTCGGCGCGGGCTATTCGGCGACGTCCGCGAACGAGGCGGCAGGCGCGCAGTCGCGTTTCGCGGGCTTGTGGGCGGCCGGCGTGGTCGCGCTGATCGTGTGGCTGCTGCTGCCGCAACTCGCGCGCACGCCGGAGCCCGTGCTCGCTGCGATCGTGATCTTCGCGGTCAGCCATTCGCTGCATCCGTCGGTGTTCCGGCCGTATTGGGTCTGGCATCGCGACCGGCTCGTCGTGATCGCCGCGCTGCTCGCGGTGCTCGTGCTCGGCGTGCTGCACGGGCTGCTCGCGGCCATCGGCGTGAACCTGCTGCTGACGCTGCGCAAGTTGTCGGAGCCGAACGTGAGCGTACTCGGCCGGCTGCGCGACGGGCACGACTTCGTCGACGTCGCGAATCACGCTGATGCGAAGCCGGTCCCCGGTGTGCTGATCGTGCGGCCCGAGGCGCAGCTGTTCTTCGCGAACGCCGACCGGATGCTCAATCGCGTGCGCGCGCTGATGAAGGCCGCGCCCGACACGCATACCGTGATGCTGAGTCTCGAGGAAACGCCGGACGTCGACGGCACGACGATCGAGTCGTTGCGCACGTTCGCCGCCGAATGCGCGGCACGCGGGCTACAGTTCGCGATCGTGCGGCTCAAGGAGCACGCGTTGCATGCGCTGCGCCGTGCGACCGACGATACGCTGCGCGACGATGCGATGTCCGAACTGAGTGTCGACGAGAGCCTGCAACTGCTGCAGGCACGCGGTAACGGCGCGAAGCGTGGTGCGTGACCGGGCGGCGCGCATGCTCCGTCTGGCGTTTTCACGTGCCGCCAAGTTAGCGCGGCTGACCGTGCCGGCGAGGGCGATCGGCACGCCGAGCCGCGCGCCACGTTCCAGCATGAACCGCCGGCGACGCTGCGCCAATGCCGCGCGTCATCGCGGATGAAGTCGGTCAGTGCTTCGCCGAATACGGCCCGGCGGGGGAATGTCGTCGTTGTGTCGAGACGATGTGCCGCGGCGTGTCGCGCGGCGGTACGGCGGTTGGTAAACGGACGGGCAGGGCCGGTGTCCGCGCCCGACACCGACCGGCACCGCCAGGAATCGCGGGTCGCGTCGCGCGATCAGCGCGGGCTGCTCCAGCCTTTGTAAGCCTTCACGTTGTCACGCGTGACGAGCGTCGGCTCGATCAGGATCATCGGGTTGGCCGGCTTCTGGCCGTTCATGATCCCGTAGCCGACGTT
>NZ_QTPZ01000033.1:0-87635 GCF_003853505.1 Burkholderia sp. Bp9015 | reverse complement strand
TGACGATGAACGCCGCGTTCTGCGGGGTGAGCAGGTGGTCGTTCGCGGGATCGCGAATCGGTTCGCTTGCCATGGTTGCCTCCAGAAACAGGACAGGAAGTGAGAGAAATCCCGAGGATCCAGGGTGGGCGGCCGCGGTGTCGGGATCGTCGTTGCGGCGGGGCGCCCGTGCTGTCGCACACGTCCGATACGGTGCGCGCGGCGGGCGAATGCTCCAAGCTTAGTCAATCGATTCGGCGCGCGAGGCACCCGTCGGGGAAAGTCTCGGTCGCGTTCGCGCAATCGATCCCCATCGAAGAACGATGCTATGCGCGCAACAACCGGGTTTCCAGTCCCGTAGAATGCCGTCAGTGTTCTATGGGTGGAACAATCATGGATGACCTGAACGACCTCTACTATTTCGTGAAGGTGGTCGAGCACGGCGGCTTCACGCAGGCGGGGCGGGCGCTGGATGTCCCGAAGTCGACGCTGAGCCGGCGCATCGCCGCGCTGGAAGCGCACTACGACGTGCGGCTGCTGCAGCGGACGACGCGTCATTTCACGGTCACGGAAACCGGCCGCGAATTCTACGAACGCTGCCTCGCGGTGCTGGTCGAGGCCGACGCGGCGCGCGAGGTGATCGAGCGCCGGCACGCGGAGCCGCGCGGGATCGTCCGCGTGAGCTGCCCGACCGCGCTGCTCGAATATCGCGTGAGCGAGCTCGTCGCGCGCTTCATGGCGATTCATCCGGCGGTGCACGTGCATCTCGAAGCGACGAACCGCCGGGTCGACCTGCTGAGCGAAGGCTTCGACCTGGCGCTGCGTGTGCGTTTCCCACCGCTGGAGGACAGCGACCTCGTGATGCGGATTCTCGGCGACAGCCCGCAGCGGCTGGTGGCCGCGCCGCAGTGGCTGGCCGGACGCACGGTGCCGGCCGACCCGGCCGAGCTGGCCGGCGAGCCGAGCCTCGACTGGGGGCCGCCGCGGCAGCACGTGTGGCAGCTGGTCGGGCCGAACGGCGAGCAGGCGCAGCTGCGCCATCATCCGCGCTACATCTCCGACGACATGCACGCGTTGCGCGACGCGGCGATTCATGGCGTCGGCATCGTCCAGTTGCCGTGCATGGTCATCGAGGACGACCTGCGCGACGGCACGCTGATCGACGTGCTGCCGGGGTGGGCGCCGAAGGGCGGCGTGATTCACGCGGTGTTCCCGTCCCGGCGCGGGCTCCTGCCGCGCGTGCGGCTGCTGATCGACTTCCTCGCCGAACACATCCGCAAGGACTGACGGCGGTGGGGCGCCGTCGTCGGACGGCGCCTTTCGATCACGCCTTCCGCGCCGTCAGTGATGCTTGCGGATCTGCACCTGCACCTTTCCGTCGCGGATCGGCATCACATCGGGGCTGTCGTCGCCGACTTCGCTCGCGATCAGGTCGTTCAGCCGGCCGTTCATCGCGAGCAGCAGCTCGCCTTGCTGCTTGCGGTCCCGCGCGAGATTGTGCATTTCGGCCGGATCGTTCGCGACGTCGAACAGCTCGACGTCGTTGCGCGCGAACAGGTCCTCCAGCGTCGTCGGCCGGTTGAACTCGAGCGGTGAGAAATAGCGCGTGAACCGATAACGGCCGTCGTACACGCTGCGGATCGTGCCGCGCAGCCGGAAGTCGGGCTGCTGCGCGAGCGCGCGACGCAGCAGCGCGTCCTCGGGCACGCCTTTTTGCCGCAGCGCGGTCAGCTCCTTGAGCATCCATTCGCTGTCGTAGTAGAGCAGCATCGCGTAGTTGAACAGCGTGGCGTCGCGTGCCGCGTGCAGCTTCGCGTCGGCCGGCTTCGCGAGCCAGCGCGTGAGGTCGTGGCCCTTGAGCGCGTCGCCGCGGATCGACGCGGCGCGCGCGGTGTCGATGCCGGTCAGCCCGAGCAGCGTCGGCGCGATATCGATGTGCGACGTCAGCGCATCGCACTGCGTGCCGCCCGGATACGCGGGATGGCGGATCACGAGCGGCACGTGGTTCTGCGGCTGATACGCGGTCGCGCCCTTGCCGACGAGCTGGTGGGCGCCGACGTGATCGCCGTGGTCGGCCGTCATCACGACGATCGTGCGCTCGTCGAGGCCGAGCGACTGCAACGACTGCAGCAGGCGCACGACGTGCGTGTCGCAGTCGCGGATGCAATTGAAGTAGTTATCCTGGTAAATGCGCAGGCGTTCGTCGGTGAACGGATAGCGGCCGACGAGGTTCGCATGCGCGGCATTGAACATCCCGTGCGCGGCCGGTCGTCCGGGCGCGTCGTACGGCTGCCGGCGCGACGCCGCGAGCGGCACGTCGCGCCACGACGTGCGATACAGCGCGTCGTCGGGCGGTGGCGCGTTGCCGAGCATCGGATGGTTCGCGTCCTGCACGGCCGAGCCGTTCGTGTCGGTGTTCACGAACATCACGTCGTGCGGATTGACGAGGTTCACCGCGAGGAACCACGGCTTGCCTTCCTTCTCGAGCCGCGGCGCATGGTTGCGCATCCAGCTCACCGCGGCCTCGGTCGTGATGCCATCGTATTGATAGCCGCCGCGCACCATCCCGATCAGATCGCCGACGCCGAAGTAGTCGTCGAAGCCGTACGCGCGGATCGTGCGGTTGTAGTCGGCCACCGGCGCGGTGTACGGGCTCGTGGTTTCGTGCATCGTCGCGCTCAGGTGCCACTTGCCGAGATACGCGGCGTAGTAGCCGGCGTCGCGCAGCATGTGGCCGACGGTGCGCACGTCCGGCGACATGTCCTTCTGCCAGGGCATGCCCGCGTTGTCGAGCACGCCGGTGTGCTGGATGTGCTGTCCGGTGTAGACGGTGGAGCGCGACGGCGAGCACACGCACGCGGCGATCTGGTGGCGCGTGAACGTGATGCCGTCGCGGCGCAGCGCTTCGCGGCCCGGCGCGGGAAACGGCCAGCGGTCGAAGTGGCGCTCCTGGTCGGTCAGGATGAACAGGATGTTGTAGCCGGCGGGCGGCGCGGCGGGTGCCGTCGCCGCGCCGTGAAACGCGGGCGCGGGCCCGGCGTCGCCGCTTGCCGCGGCTGCCGCGGCTGCCGGGGCGGCCGGCACCGCGTTGGCCGTGCGAGCGTCCGCGCCGAAACCGGCCGCCGCGACCGCCGCGCCGGCGAGCTTGAGGAACTGGCGCCGGGCCGCGGGTGCGCCGGCGGTGGGGTCCTGATCGTCTTTCACGTCGTCGTCTCCTGTTCGTGCCGGCGCGCGCCGGGGGTTTTCATGCCGACGACTATGCGGCACGATCGCGTATCGATCGATGAAAGATCGCGATCGATCGATAACCCCCGGAACATGAATGACGGAGATGTCAGTGACTTTCGCGACCCGCGGCCCGGGCGGCCGCCTTGCGCCGGACCCGCTCGCGCCGCCCGGCGCGCCGGCCCACGACCCGCGCATCGCGCAGGCGCTGCGCCGGCTGCGGCTGCGCGACCTCGAGACGCTCGACGCGCTCGCCCGCACGCGCAGCTTCGCGCGCACGGCCGAGGCCGCGTCGATCACGCAGCCGGCGCTGTCGAAGTGGCTGCGCGAACTCGAGGCGTCGCTCGGCCTGCTGCTGTTCGAGCGCACGTCGCGCCGCGTCGCGCCGACCGCGTACGGCGATGCGCTGCTCGAATGCATCGGCCGCGTGCTGACCGACTTGCGCGGCGTCGCGCCCGCGTTCGACGCGTTGCGCACCGGCGCCGGCCGCCCGGTGTCGATCGGCCTGCTGCCGAACATGGCGCCGCAACTGATTCCGGGCGTGCTCGCCTGGCTGCGCGACGCGGGGCGCGCGGTGCAGCTCAACGTTCGCGAGGACACGCTCGACCGGATGCTCGCGCAGGCGCAGCGCCACGAACTCGACCTGCTGGTGTGCCGGCTCGACGTGTCGGCGCTGCGCGCAGGGCTCGAGATCGCGCCGCTCTATCGCGACGACATGATCGTCGTGTGCGGGCCGCGCCATCCGCTGCTGCGGCGCCCGCGAGTCGGCTGGCGCGACGCGGCGGCGTTTCCGTGGATCGCGCCGCCGCTCGGCTCGCCGGCGCGCACGGCGCTCGATGCCGAGTTCGCGAAGGCGGGCCTCGCGCCGCCGGTCGTGATGATGGAATCGGTGTCATGGCAGACCAACCGCGCGGTCGCCGAACAGACGCCGTGCCTGTTCGTGCAGTCGGCCCGCGCGTTCGGCATGGCGGCGGCCGCCGGCGAGCGTGTCGGCCGCTTGCCGCTGAAGCTGTCGACGATGCCCGACACGGTCGGCGCGCTGTTCGCGGCGCCGGCGGGCACGTCGGTGGCGGCCGCGATCGACGCGCTGAAGGCGGTCACGCGCGAGCCGCCGGGCGGGCACGCGTGAGGCGCCGCGCGCGCCAACCGTCTGATGAATCGGGCGCCGCCACGCGCGTCGCCGCGCATGCGGGGCGCGACCGCGCGTAAGCCCTGATGCACGCGGATGCGCGGGGCCGCGCGGATTGGTGTTAAATGTATTTTGATACGCGTCGCGACGCGCGCTCTTGGGGACGCACCGGGCTCTCGTAAACCCGGAGCGATGAAAAAACGGCACGAAGAATCGCTACGAATCGGGCGCATCAGACCCGGTCGAACTGACGGCAGGATTCATCTTGAATACCGAACCGCAAAGTTCTCGCTACAGTCTCGGCCTCGCAGCGGAAGTGCTCGCATCCGAGCAAAGCGTGCTGAGGCTGATCACACGCAATACACCACTGCCGGAACTGCTCGTCGAGGTCTGCCGGCGCGCCGAGGCGCTGCTCGGCGACGGCGCGTCGTGCACGATCCTGCTGCTCGACGCGGACGGCGTGCACGTGCACGTCGGTGCCGCGCCGTCGCTGCCCGTGCAGTACAGCGCGGCGATCGACGGCGCATCGATCGGGCCCGCCGCGGGCTCGTGCGGCACGGCGATGTACGAGCGCCGGATGATCGCCGTCGAAGACATCGAAACCGATCCGCTGTGGGCCGCCTACCGTTCGTTCGCGTTGCCGCACGGCCTGCGCGCGTGCTGGTCGGTGCCGTTCCTGGACGATACGGGCACCGTGCTCGGCGCATTCGCCGTCTATCACCGTACGCCGCGGCGGCCCACCGACACCGAAACCGACCTGCTGCGCGATATCGGCAACAGCGTCGGCCTCGCGGTGCACCAGGACTGGATCGCGCGGCAGCTCGCGCGCAGCGAGGAACATCACCGCCTGGTCGTCAACAGCCTGAACGAAGGGATTCTCGTGGTGTCGCGCGACGGCATGGTGATCGCGAGCAATCCGAGCGCGAACCGGATGATGCGTGCGAAGGGCGACCTCGTCGGCCGCCGGCTGTCGACGGTGATCCTGTACAAGCTGCGCGAGGACGGCACACCGCTCGCGCCCGACGACTGGCCGAGCCGGCTCGCGTTCACCACGGCCATGCCGCAGCTCGACTACTCGGTCGGCTTCGGGCTCGCCGACGGCGACGTCATCTGGGTGCGCGGCAACGCGGTGCCGATCGTGAAACCGGGCGAGACGCAGCCCGAATCGGTGCTCGTGTCGTTTCACGACATCGGCCCCGTGCGCGAAGCGCAGCAGCAACTGCGCTACCTGGCGACGCGCGACGCGCTGACGGGCCTCTACAACCGGCGCTGGCTCTCCGAACGGATGCGCGAGCTGTTCGGCGCGCGCGAGGCGGCGGCCGGGCCTGCGCATGTCGCGATCCTGTTCCTCGATCTCGTCGGCTTCAAGAAGGTCAACGACACGGCCGGCCACGAGGCCGGCGACGCGCTCTTGCGCAGCGTCGCGGCGCGCCTCGCGGCCTGCGCGGGCGGGCGCCACGCGCTCACGCGCGTCGGCGGCGACGAGTTCGTGATCCTCGTCGACCACTGCGACGATCCCGACGAGCTGGCCGTGCTCGCGCGCGAGGTGATCGACACGATCGCGCAGCCGTTCGAGATCGCGAACAACGAATACTGGCTCGGCGTGTCGATCGGCATCAGCGTCGCGCCGCGCGACGGCGACGATTCGGTCACGCTGATGCGCAACGCCGACTCCGCGATGTACGACGCGAAGCAGCGCGGCCGCAACCACTTCACGTTCTTCACCGCGCAGCTGAACCAGCGCCTGCAGCGCCGCTTCGCGATCGAGCAGTCGCTGCGGCGCGCGTTCTCGTCGGACATGCTGCGGCTCGCGTACCAGCCGGTCGTCGACGCGCGCAGCGGCCGCACGGTCGGCGCCGAAGCGTTGCTGCGCTGGACGAGCCCCGAACTCGGGCCGATGTCGCCGGCGGAATTCATTCCGGTCGCGGAAGATACCGGGCTGATCGTCGCGATCGGCCAGTGGGTGCTCGAAACGGCCTGCCGGCAGGCCGCCGAATGGCGCCGCACGATCGCGCCCGACCTGACGCTCGCGGTCAACCTGTCGCCGCGGCAGTTCCACGAGGGGCTCGTCGAGTCGGTCTACCACTGCCTCGCGCAGACGCAGCTCGATCCGGGGGCGCTCGAACTGGAGATTACCGAAGGACTGCTGATGAACGACACGGACACCGTGCTGCCGATGCTCGAAGCGCTCACGGACATGAACGTGCGGATCTCGGTCGACGATTTCGGCACCGGCTACTCGTCGCTCGCCTACCTGAAGCGTTTCCCGCTGCACAACCTGAAGGTCGACCGTTCGTTCGTATCGGGCGTGCCCGATCATCGCGACTCGGTCGCGATCACGCAGGCCGTCGTCGCGATGGCGCATTCCCTCGGGATGAAGGTCACCGCGGAAGGCGTCGAGACCCAGGCGCAGTCGTGGTTCCTGCAGCAGATCGGCTGCGACATGCAGCAGGGCTACCTGTTCGGCCGGCCGCTCGATCCGACCGATTACGCGCGCCGGCTCGTCACCGTGTAGGCATTCAGGCGAAACCGCCGCCGGCCGGCGGAACCGGGGGCGCCGGCGGCGCGTCGATCTCGACGCGATTCTTGCCGTCGTGCTTCGCGCGATACAGCGCGCGATCGGCCGCCTCGATCAGAGCGGTGGTCGGCAGGCCGGGGGCCGGCACGATGCTCGCGCCGCCGATGCTGATCGTCACGTAGCGGCCCGTCGACGCGTGCACATGCTCGAGCCGCAGCGACTCGACCGCGAGGCGGATCTTCTCGCCGAGCAGCCGCGCGGCGCCCGGCGACGTGGCCGGCATCACGACCGCGAACTCCTCGCCACCGAAACGCGCGGCGAGATCGCCGGACTGCCCGAGACAGCGTTCGATGGTCGTCGCGACCTGCTTGAGCACGCTGTCGCCCGACACGTGGCCGTACGTGTCGTTGTACAGCTTGAAGTTGTCGACGTCGATCATCAGCAGCGACAGCTCGCTGCGCTCGCGCGTGCCGCGCCGCCATTCGGCGGCCAGGTATTCGTCGAGATAGCGGCGGTTCGACAGCCCGGTCAAGCCGTCCGAGTGCGTGAGGCGCCGCAGTTCGAGATTGGCCTCGAGCAGTTGCTGCTGCGATTGCCGCAGCGCGCGGTAGGCCTCGTCGCGCTGCAGCAGGTTCATGTACGAGCGCGAGTGATAGCGGATCCGCGCGACCAGTTCGATGCGGTCGGGCAGTTTCACGAGATAGTCGTTCGCGCCGGCCGCGAACGCGGCGCTCTTGATCACCGGCTCTTCCTGCGTCGACAGCACGATGATCGGCACGTCACGCGTCGCCGGATTCGCGCGGTATGCCTTCACGAGGCTCAGCCCGTCGATGCCGGGCATCACGAGATCCTGCAGGATCACGGTCGGCCGCGTCTCGATCGCGGTCGCCAGCGCGTCGTCCGAGCGCGGGCAGTAGTGGAAGTCGATGCCGTCCTCGTCGACGAGCGCGCGCCGGATGGCTTCCGCGACGATCGTCTGGTCGTCGACGAGCAGGACCATCGCGGGGGTGTCGGCGTGCGGCGTGGGCGGCACGTGCAAGGCGTCGAACGCCGCCTGCAGGCTGCCGGGCGGGCGGGTGAGGTCGCTGGTCATGATTGATGCAGGGTCGCGCCATGGCTGCGACGGGTGGGACAGGGTTTCATTGGGTTCAGATTCGCGCGAGTGCCGCCAGCTCGCCCGCGATGCGCTCGAGCGGCAGGATCGCGCGGGCCGCGCCGAGCGTCGCGGCCGCCTTCGGCATGCCGTAGACGGCGCTGGTCGCCTCGTCCTGCGCGATCGTGTGATAGCCCTTCATCCGCAGGGCCTTCAGGCCGATCGCGCCGTCGCGTCCCATGCCGGTCAGCAGCACGCCGATCACGCGGCCCGGCCAGTGCTCGGTCAGGCTGTTGAAGAACACGTCGACCGACGGCCGGTACGGCGTGGCGGCCGGTTCGCGCGTGTATTCGAGCGTGCCGGTGCGCGTGATGCGCAGGTGATCGTCGGTCGCCGCGAGCAGCGCGACGCCCGGCTGCGGGCGGTCACCTTCGTGCGCGACGCGCACGGTCAGCGGCGTCTGGCCGTCGAGCCATTGCGCCATGCCTTCGGCGAACGCGCGATCGACGTGCTGGACGATCACGATCGGCGCGCTGAAGTCGGCCGGCAGGCTGCCGAGGATCGACGCGAGCGCGCCGGGGCCGCCGGCGGACGCGCCGATCGCGATCAGCGGGCCGCCGCCCGTGCGCGAGGCCGTGCCGGCCGCGCGGACACCGCCGGGCGCGTCGAGCAGGCGGCCGATCTGGTCTATCTTGGCGAGCAGCAGCCGCGCGGTGTCGCCGGCCGCGTCCTCGCCGAGGCGAGGCGTATCGACCGCGTCGAGCGCGCCGGCACCCATCGCTTCGAACACGCGCCATGCGTTCGCGCCGATGCAGCTCGTCACGATCAGGATCGCGCACGGGCGGGCGGAACGCATGATGCGCCGCGTCGCCTCGATCCCGTCGCACTTCGGCATGACCAGGTCCATCAGCACGACGTCGGGCGGTTGCGCGGCGCACAGTTCGACGGCTTGCGCGCCGTCGGTCGCGACCCACAGCACGCGATGCTCGGGCCGGCGCGCGAGCGCGCGGCGCATCGCCTCGACGGCAAGCGGGAGGTCGTTGACGATGCCGATATTCACAAGCGGGATGCTCCGGTCGGTTCGTAGTGTTGGGTATGGGCCGGGTTCATGAAAGGCAGTGCCGGTTCGGCGCCGCCGAACGGCATCGGCGGGCGCGCGGCACGGAATTCTTTTCGATTGGCGACGTCCGCATGCTGTCATGCGGCGCGAGCGGCGGCAATCGAAAAAATTGCGCATTGCGTCGTTTCAGACCCTTTTCTCTATTCGGGGGCGACATTTTTTGCCGCCCGCGAAGGCGGACGGCCGTCTGCGGGACGATGCGGCAGTGCGGAAACCCGTTGCCGGCGCGTTCGTTTCGGCGGGAAACGGGCGGGCGCATGCGCGGGCATCGGCGAGCCGGCCGCGCAGGCCGGCGCACCGCGCCCGGGCGCGTTCAGTCGATCAATGGCTGCGCGCGTACCCCTGGATCAGCGCGCGCATCATCCCTTCGACGGTTGCGTCGAGCAGGTCGGCTTCCTGCTCCGATTCCTCGACGAGCGCGGCATAGGCGGTCGCGAGCGTCACGCGGTCGACTTCGTGGCGTTGTTCCATCAGCGTCACCATCCCGTCCTTCGCCAGATGAGCGGAGAACGCGCGGCTGCCGATGGTCTGGAATACGTCAATCATGGCGGCTCTCCCGAACGTTGCCGATGCCTTCCAGTTTAGTCGGCGCACCGGCGCTCCGCCATGCGCGGCGGGCGCGCGGGCCGCCCGCGGTTCGCGCGGCGCAAGCGTGCATGCCGCGCGCGCCGCCGTTGCCGCCCGCTGCCGACCGCTCGGGCCGCACACGGTCGAAACACTGCTGACACACTTCTGGCACACGGCTGACATACGGCTGACATACGGCAGGCACAAGGCCGGCGCACGGTAGTACCGGTTTCAACGTTTGGCCGAAGCCTTAAATTGTCGACTTTTTATCGATAAAATCTGGTGTTGGATTTTGCGGCCTGAACCCGGTCGAAACCGGGCGGACAGCACGTCGTCACGGCGCCGCGCATCCAACACAAGGAGGAGCAATGCTGGTGCTGATTGGCGTGCCGATCGTCGTGATCGGTTTCGCGCTGCGCTTCAACGCGCTGCTGGTGGCGACGATCGCGGGCCTGGCGATGGGGCTGGCGGGCGGGATGCGATTCTCGGCGCGATCGGGATGCTGAGCGGCTTCTGCGGTACGCTGATGACGCCGATGGCCGCGAACTTCAACATCGTGCCGGCCGCGCGGCTCGAACTGAAGGACAAGAACGGCGTGATCGAGGCGCAGTGGCCGACCGCCGTGCTGCTGCTGGCCGTCAACACGCTGCTGATGTACGCGTTCGTATTCCGCTTCTGACGAGATGCCCATGACCGACCGACTGACCCCCGAACTCGCCTCGAAATTCGCGTCGCTCGCGCTCGCGCACCTGACCCGCGAATATCCGAACAGGCTCACCCATTCGCTCGAAGGCCCGCACGACGTGCAGGGGCCGCGCGCATTGCACCCGATCTTCTACGGCAGCTACGACTGGCATTCGTGCGTGCACGGCTACTGGCTCGTGCTGCGCGTGCTCGAACGCTATCCGGCGTTGGCGCAAGCCGAGCGGATCATCGCCGTCGTCGACGCGCATTTCACCGACGCGAACGTCGCCGGCGAACGCGCGTATCTCGCGCTGCCGCACAACAGCGGCTTCGAGCGGCCGTACGGATGGGCGTGGCTGCTGGCGCTGTCCGCGCAGCTGGAGCGGCTCGCGCTGAAGGGCGTGGTGCCGCAGGCCGCCCGCTGGGCGAAGACGATCGCGCCGCTCGCCGACCTGTTCGTCGCGCGCTTCGAGACCTTCCTGCCGAAGGCGACCTATCCGCTACGGGTCGGCACGCACTTCAACACCGCGTTCGCACTGGCGCTCGCACTCGACTTCGCGCGCGCGACGCAGCGCGACGGGCTCGCGGCGCTGATCGTCGATACCGCGAGACGCTGGCACCTGAACGATGTCGCGTGCCAGGCGTGGGAGCCGTCGGGCGACGAGTTCCTGTCGCCCGCGCTGATGGAGGCGGAGCTGATGCGGCGCGTGCTGCCGGCGGCCGAATTCGACGGCTGGTTCGCGCGTTTCCTGCCGGATCTCGCGCGCGGCGAGCCGGCGACGCTGTTCGTGCCGGCGACGGTCAGCGACCGCAGCGACGGCAAGATCGCGCATCTGGACGGCTTGAACCTGAGCCGCGCGTGGTGCCAGCGCGCGCTGGCCGGCGCGCTTCCGGAAGGCGATGCGCGACGCGCGAGGCTGCTCGATGCGGCCGACCGGCATCTCGCGAGCGCGCTCGCGCACGTGGCCGGCGATTACATGGGCGAGCACTGGCTCGCGACGTTCGCGCTGCTGGCGATCGAAGGCTCCGTGTACTGAATCTGTCAGGTTTTCGTGGGGGCCGATGGCTTTGCATCCGGCGCAATACCACTTTCCACCGGCCGACCGGCTCGACCCGGCGGCAGACTCGATACACTGCCGTACCGGTTGCACGGGCCCCGGCATTCAGGCCCCGACGAAGGAGACAAGACAGATGGACACCCAACGCGCAGCGGTCGTGACGTACCGCGGCAAGGCGATCGAGAACAAACACGTCGCCGACGTGGCGGTGGTGGATGCCGGCGGCAAGCTGCTGTTCCGGCTCGGCGATCCGTACCGGATGACGCTCGCGCGCTCGGCGGCGAAGCCGGCCCAGGCGCTGTCCGTGATCGAGACGGGCGCGCCCGAGCGGTTCGGTTTCGACGACGCGGACATCGCGTTGATGTGCGCGTCGCACAGCAGCGAGGAGCGGCACATCGCGCGCACGCGGGCGATGCTGGAGAAGGTCGACGCGCAGGAGTCGGATCTGCGGTGCGGCGGGCATGCGCCGCTGTCGGACGCGGTGTACCGGTCGTGGATCAAGCGCGACTACACGCCGACCGGCGTCTGCAGCAACTGTTCGGGCAAGCATGTCGGGATGCTGGCCGGCGCGCGGGCGATCGGCGCCGCGATCGCCGACTACCATCTGCCGGAGCATCCGATGCAGGTGCGCGTGAAGCAGGTGGTCGCCAACGCGTGCGGCCTGCGCGACGACGAGGTCGACTGGGCGATCGACGGCTGCAACCTGCCGACGCCGGCGTTCCCGCTCGATCGCCTCGCGCGTCTTTACGCATCGCTGGCCGACGGCGCGGATACGGTGGCAGCCGGCGGCGCCGCGGCGACCGGTCGCGTGCGCGCGCTGGCGCGCATTCATCATGCGATGACGGCCCATCCGGAGCTGGTCGCCGGGGAAGGGCGCTACTGCACGGTGCTGATGGATGCGTTCGACGGGCAGGTCGTCGGCAAGCTCGGTGCGGATGCGTGCTACGGGATCGGCGTACGCGCATCGGCGCGCACGCGGGCGCTCGGCGCCGACGGCGCGCTCGGCCTCTCGGTGAAGATCGAGGACGGCAACATCGACGTGCTGTACATGATGGTCAGCGAACTGCTCGAGCGACTGCAGATCGGCACGGACGCGCAGCGCGCGCGGCTCGCCGCGTTCCACCGGCCGCGGATGCTGAACACGCAGGGTGTCGAGATCGGGCACGCGACGTTCCCGTTCGAATTGCAGCCGGCCTGACGGGCGTCGGCGCACCGATGCCGAGGGCCGCGGTGCGCAGCGGCGCCGCGTTGCCGGCCGGCGCGACGGCAGCCGCTACGCGCCCGCGTCGCGAATCTTCGCCAGCTCGACTTCCGACAGCTCGCCGATGTGCGCGAGATGCTCCATGAGGAAGTCCTTCAGCACGCGCAGCTTCGCCGAGCTGCGCCGGTTCGACAGATACGCGATGTAGATGTAGTCGCCCGTCAGCTTGTTCTGCAGCCGGTAGCGCGGCAGCACGGCTTCGAGCCGACCGCTCGCGAGCAGGTCGCGCACCAGCCAGATCTCGAATTCGGCGATGCCGAGCCCCGCGCAGGTCGCATCCAGCAGCAGTTCCGAATGATCGGTGACGAGGTTGCCGGCCGGCAGCACGCTGTGCCGCGCGTCGCCGCGCACGAGCTCCCAGCGCGGATCGCCTTCCGGGTGCACGTAGCGCAGGCAGTTGTGATGCCGCAGGTCGTCCGGCGTCGCGGGGCGCCCGCAGCGGTCGAGATAGCCGGGCGTCGCGCACAGGATGCTGTCGTTGCGCGACAGCCGGTGGACGACCAGGTTGTCCAGGTAGTTCTCGCCCTCGTGAATGTCGAGGTCGAAGCCGCCGGCGACGAGGTCGTTGTGGTTGTCGGTGAGCCGCACGTCGAGCTGGATCGTCGGGTAGCGTGCGAGAAACGGCGCGATCAGCGGCGCGAGGTGGCGGCGGCCGAACCCGACCGGCGCGGTGAGCTTCAGCGGGCCGCTCGGCTGCGAATTGAGCTCGGCGACGACGCGCAGCGTGTCGTCGAGATCGGCGATCAGCGTGACCGCGCGTTCCAGGTAGATGTGGCCGGCCTCGGTCAGCGTCACGCTGTGCGTCGAGCGATGCAGCAGCGCGACGCCGAGCGCGTCCTCGATCGCCGTGATCTTGCGCGCGACGGTGGACGTCGACACGTGCATCTCCTTCGCGACCGCGGAAAAACTCCCCATTTCGACGACCCGCACGAACGCGCGCATCGCGCCGAGGTGATCGATGCCGGTGTCTCTTGCCATTGTTTTCATTCGTCTCTCGCTGTTGCGTCCCACGCAAAACCGCTTTCGATAATACAGAGGCGAGCTTCTTTATGCAAAGGCATAGAATGCGATCCCGTCGCACGGGGAAGCGGTGAACGCAGCCGCCTGGCCGCGGCGGCACGAGACATTTCAGGAGGGGCACCCATGACGGAAAACGGCTTCCGCGTCGAAGCGGATCTCTTAGGGAAACGAAGCATTCCGGATTCGGCGTACTACGGCGTCCATACGCTGCGCGCGAAGGAGAACTTCGACATTTCGGGGCGCACGATCGCGTCGCTGCCGTACCTCGTCATGGCGCTCGCGGCGGTGAAGGAAGCCGCGGCCGACGCGAACTGCGAGCTCGGGCTGCTGCCGCACGCGTATCGCGACGCGATCGCCGCCGCCTGTGTCGAGATCCGCGAAGGTCGCCTGCACGACCAGTTCGTGGTCGACATCATCCAGGGCGGGGCCGGCACGTCGACCAACATGAACGCCAACGAGGTGATCTGCAACCGCGCGCTCGAGATCATGGGGCACGCACGCGGGCAGTACGAATACCTGCATCCCAACGAGCACGTCAACCTCGCGCAGAGCACGAACGACGTCTACCCGACCGCGATCCGGATCGCGACCTGCTTCGCGGTCGAGCATCTGCTCGACGCGATGGCGCGCCTGCGCGATGCGTTCGCGGAGAAGGCCGACGCGTTCTCGGATCTGTTGAAGCTCGGCCGCACGCAGTTGCAGGACGCCGTGCCGATGACGCTCGGCCAGGAGTTCTCGACCTACGCGGTGATGGTGACGGAAGACATCGCGCGCCTGCAGGAAGCCGGCTTGCTGATGCGCGAGATCAATCTCGGCGCGACCGCGATCGGCACCGGCATCACCGCGCATCCGCAGTACGCGGAGAAGGCGCTGGCCGCGCTGCGCCGCATCACCGGCCTGGACCTGAGCACCGCGCCGAACCTGATCGAGGCGACGCAGGACTGCGGCGCGTTCGTGCAGGTCTCCGGCGTGCTGAAGCGGATCGCGGTCAAGCTGTCGAAGATCTGCAACGACCTGCGGCTGCTGTCGAGCGGCCCGCGTGCCGGCTTCGGCGAAATCAACCTGCCGCCGGTGCAGGCCGGCTCGTCGATCATGCCGGGCAAGGTGAACCCGGTGATTCCGGAAGTCGTGAACCAGGTCGCGTTCGAAGTGTTCGGCAACGACCTGACTGTGACCTTCGCCGCCGAGGCCGGCCAGCTTCAGCTCAACGCGTTCGAGCCGGTGATCGCGAGCGCGCTGTTCCGCAGCTTCGGCCATCTGACGGCCGCCTGCACGACGCTCGCGGACCGCTGCGTGAGCGGAATCACCGCGAACCCCGAGCGGTTGCGCGAAACGATGGAGCGGTCGGTCGCGCTCGCGACCGCGCTGAACCCGTACATCGGCTACAAGCGCGCGACCGCCGTGGCCGCCGAGGCGCACGCGAGCGGCAAGTCGATCCGCGAAGTCGTGCTCGATCGCCAGCTGATGACCGCCGCGCAACTGGACGAGGCGCTGCAGCCCGAAGCGCTGATCCGTCCGCGCGCGTACTGATTCCGGCCGCGCGGCGCCGGCGCCTGCCGCCGGCGGCCCGCGCGCGGCCGTTCCCGAGCGCCCGTCGACGGGCGCGACACATCAAGAAACGGAGACACACCATGAAGCACGCCAGCGAGCGCGCGGCCGACCCGGCCGGCGGCGCGGACCCCCGTCACGCCGATCGCGATGCGATGTTCGCGTCGCACGAGGCCGGCTATGCGCAGCACCTGAAGCCCCGACACGTGCAGATGATCGCGATGGGCGGTGCGATCGGCACCGGCCTCTTTCTCGGCGCGGGCGGCCGCCTGCAGAGCGCGGGGCCCGCGCTGGCCGTCGTGTATCTCGTGTGCGGCGCATTCGCCTTCCTGATCATGCGCGCACTCGGCGAGCTCGTGATGCACCGGCCGACCAGCGGCTCGTTCGTGTCGTACGCACGGGAGTTCATGGGCGAGCGCGCGTCGTTCGTCGCGGGCTGGATGTACTACCTGAACTGGGCGACCACCGGCATCGTCGACATCACCGCGGTGGCGATCTACATGAAGTACTGGGCCGTGTTCACCGACGTGCCGCAGTGGGTGTTCGCGCTCGGCGCGCTGGGGATCGTGTCGGTGATGAACATGATCGGCGTGAAGGTGTTCGGCGAGATGGAGTTCTGGTTCTCGATCGTCAAGGTGGGGACGCTCGCGCTGTTCCTCGCGGTCGGCGCCGTGTTTCTCGCGAGCGGCCATCCGGTTGCCGGGCAGATGCCGGGGCTGCACCTGATCGCGGATCACGGCGGGATCTTCCCGCACGGGATCCTGCCGGCGGTGCTGATCGTGCAGGGCGTCGTGTTCGCGTATGCGAGCATCGAGCTCGTCGGCGTCGCGGCGGGCGAGACCGCCGATGCGCGCAAGGTGCTGCCGAAGGCGATCAACAGCGTGATGTGGCGCATCGCGCTGTTCTACGTCGGCTCCGTCGTGCTGCTGACGATGCTGCTGCCGTGGACCGCATACAGCGCGCACGAAAGCCCGTTCGTCACGTTCTTCAGCAGGCTCGGCGTGCCGTACGTCGGCACGGTGATGAACGTCGTGGTGCTGACCGCCGCGCTGTCGAGCCTGAACTCCGGCCTCTATTCGACCGGGCGCGTGCTGCGTTCGCTCGCGATGGGCGGCTCGGCGCCGCGCTTCGTGTCGCGGATGAACGCGCGCGGCGTGCCGTACGGCGGGATCCTGGTCACGGTCGCGGTCAATGCGATCGGCGTGCCGCTGAATTACATCGTGCCGGCGCAGGCGTTCGAGATCGTGCTGAACATGGCGTCGCTCGGGATCATCACGACCTGGGGCTTCATCGTGATGTGCCAGATCCTGTTCCGCCGTGCGGTCAATCGCGGCGAGCTGAGCCCCGTGTCGTTCCGGATGCCCGGCGCGCCGTTCACGTCGTGGCTCACGCTCGGGTTCCTGGTCAGCGTGCTGGTGCTGATGGCGTTCGATTACCCGGGCGGCACGTGGACCGTCGCGATGATTCCCGTGGTCGTGCTCGCGCTGGTGGTCGGCTGGAAGCTGGCCAAGCGCGGTGCCGCGCGAGAGGCTGCTGCCGAGGCTGGCGTGCCGATCGTTGCCGATCCGGCGAGCAACGTCTGACGACAGGCCCGGGCGGGCGACCGCCCGGTGCGCTCAGTTCAACCCGGCGCGTGCGCCGACCCAGCGGCTGAAGTCGCCGGCCATCTGCGCGGTCAGCTCGTGGCCGGCGTCATAGAGCTGCGTGTCGTGCGCGACGCCGAGCGCGGTCAGTTTCGCGTCGGCCGTGTTCGCCCACGCGACCGGCAGCTTGTCGTCGAAGCGGCCGTGCATCACCAGCGCGTGCAGCGGGCTCAATGCATCGCGGGACGCGATCAGCGGATCGATCTCCGGCAGGATGCGCCCGCACAGCACCGCGAACGCGGCGACGTCGGCCGGCGAGGTGAGACCGACGCTCGCGCTCATGATGCCACCCTGGCTGAAGCCGGCGATCACGGTCGGCAAGGCGACGGGTTCGTTCCCGGGGTCCCGCGCGCGCAACGCGCGCAGCAGCGCGATCAACTGCACACGGCTCGCCTCCGCGCGGGCCGCATCGATTTCCGGGCCGTTCGGGCCGAAGCGCACCGGAAACCACGCGTGCTGGCCGGGGCCGAACGTCAGCGGCCCGCGCACGAACGCGATTTCGACGCGCGGATCGATCGTGGCGGCCAGGTTCAGCAGGTTGGTTTCGTTGCCGCCGACGCCGTGCAGCAGCAACAGGCGGCCCGCGGGGCGGCCGGCGGCCGGGCGCAGCCGGTAGTGGAGGCCGGATTCGGGGTCGGTGGTCAGCGGCAGGACATCGGTCATTGCGTGGGTCCGGTGGGGGAGTGATCCGATAGTCTAGAACGCGCGGACGGGGAGATGAATCGCCGGATGGTGATTGATTGTTTCCTGTTGGGAATGAATGTGGAGCCAGAACGTCCGATATTGGGTACGGCTACGTGTGTCCCGTCGCGAGCAAATTTCCCGAGAGGCGACCGTTCATCACCAATATGTCGACCGCACGACTCGCCGCCGCGACCCACAGTCGGCAAAATATCCACGTTTTGTCGATGCATGGAGTGTCGAGATGGAGACCGCCAAGATTTTCGAGCATGATGGATCGCAGGCTGTTTGCTTGCCGAAGGATTTCCGCTTCGATACCACGGAGGTCCGGATTCGGCGGCACGGCGCGTCTGTCATCCTCGAGCCCGTGCCGCAAGGCTGGGCGTGGTTGACGCCACTGATCGGCCCGGTTGATGCCGATTTCGAGGAAGCTGCGACAACCGAGCCCGCCGCTCATGAATGCTCCGGGCCGGACGTGTTCGAATGAAGTTTCTGCTGGATATCACCGCAACCGGATCACCGTCGACTTCAACTCCGTGTACTTCTCCAGCGCGTGCAATGAGTTGTCGCGCCCGTTGCCCGATTCCTTGAAGCCGCCGAACGGGAAGTTCATGTCGTCGGTTTCCTCGTAGCCGTTCACCCACACCGTGCCGGCCCGCAGCCGCCGCGCGGTTTCGTGCGCGGTCGTCAGGTTCGCGGTCCACACCGACGCCGCGAGCCCATAACGCGTGTCGTTCGCGAGCGCGACAGCCGTATCGAGATCGTCGAACGCCGTCACCGCCAGCACCGGCCCGAAAATCTCCTCGCGCACGATCCGCGCATCGGCCCGCGGACAGTCGAACACGGTCGGCTCGACGTACTGGCCGCCGCTCGCGGCGCGCGCGCGCCGGCCGCCCGCGAGCAGCGTCGCCTCGTCACGGCCGGCATCGACGTAGCCGAGCACGCGCTCGACCTGGGCGGCGTCGATCAGGCTGCCCATCCGCGTGTCGGGCGACAGCGGATCGCCGGGCGCATACTCGGGCGCGATCGCGAGCACGCGCGCGACCAGTTCGTCGCGGATCGCGCGATGGACGAGCAGGCGCGAACCCGCCGTGCACATCTGCCCGGTGTTGTAGAACACCGCATGCGCGACGGTGCGCGCCGCGCGTTCGAGATCGGGGCAATCGGGCAGCACGATCTGTGGCGACTTGCCGCCGAGTTCGAGCCATACGCGCTTCAGGTTCGAATCGGCCGCGCAGCGCGCGACTTTATGGCCGACCGCGGTCGAGCCGGTAAACGCGATGCAGTCAACGTCCGGATGCCGCGCGAGCGCTTCACCTGCATCGCCGAACCCCGGCAGCACGTTCAGCACGCCGGCCGGCAGCCCGGCCTGCACGGCCAGCGCGGCGAGCCGCAGCGCGCTCAGCGGTGACTTCTCGGACGGCTTGAGCACGACGCTGTTGCCCGCCGCGAGCGCGGGCGCGCATTTCCACATCGCGATCATCGCGGGGAAATTCCACGGCACGACAGCCGCGACCACGCCGATCGGCTCGCGCGTGACGAGCCCGACGAGATGCGCGTCGGCCGGCGCGACCTCGCCGCCGGTCTTGTCGATCGCCTCGGCGAACCACTCGGCGCAATACGCGGTGGACGGGATGTCGATCGTGGTCGTATCGCCGATCGGCTTGCCGGTGTCGAGCGTTTCGAGCAGCGCGAGATCGTCCGCGTGCTCGCGGATCAACGCGGCCCAGCGCAGCAGCACGCGCTTGCGTTCGCGCGGCGATGCGTCGCGCCAGATGCCGCTTTCGAACGCGCGCCGCGCGGCGGCGACCGCGAGGTCGGCGTCGGCCGCGCGGCAATGCGCGACCGGCGCGAGCACGCGGCCGTCGATCGGGCTCGTGCATGTGAAGGTGGCGCCGTCGTGCGCGTCGCGGAACGTGCCGTCCACGAACGCGCGGGAAGCGATGTCGAGCTGGCCAGCGCGGCTGCGCCAGGCGTCGTGCGTCTGCATGGGAAAACTCCGTCGTGGTTCGGCTTGGTCAGCGGGAAGTGGAAGCAGCGGAAGCAGCAGGGGCCGCGCGGCGGATCGCGATCGCACGGCCCGCGTGCGGCTCGCGCGGCGCGCGCGCATGCTCGGCGTGAATCGCGTCGAGATGCCGGCGGATCGCGTCCGGAAACGGCGCCGAGCGTTTCGCGCGCATGTCCACGTGCGTGAGCAGCTGTTCGCCGGTCGCGAGTTGCGCGCCGGTCGTCGCGTGATGCATCGAATGGAACACGTGCAGCCGGCGATCGTCCAGGTCGAGCAGCCGCACCGTGAGCCGCAGCGGCTCGCCGAGCATCGCTTCGCGCAGGTGGCGGATGTGCGTTTCCGCGGAATAGATCGAGCAGCCGGCGTCGCGATAGTCGTCGTCGATGCCGAAGTAGCGGAAGAACGCATCGCTGCTGTCGCCGAACACGAGCAGGTAGCACGACTCGCTCATGTGGCCGTTGTAGTCGACCCACTCGGGCTGCACGATGCAGCGATGCAGTTCGAGCGGCGTCGCGATCGGCGCGGCCGGGTCGTACGGGCGCGACTTCTGTCCTTCGTAGGCCGAGCGCAGGCGCGGCTCGGCGGCGGGGCTGAGGGTGGTCGTCATCCAGTGCACTCCGAGGTTCGGAACGGGCCCGCACGTCATCCGCGGGGCTGCCGGTCGATGTTATGACGGGTTGAACGTTTTTTCAATAATGAAATCGCCGATGGGTGTAAACACCGGTGCATCCGTTCTCGTCAATCGATTGAACATTCATTCAGCAAAACCTATACTCGCCAGCGCCGCGGTGCCGAAGCGAAGCAGGCGGGCGGCGTTCACGCACAACGAAAATCGAGCCGCCGCGCGCGGCAACCGGAGACACCGAAAATGAAGAAGCGCTTCCTGCTGGCCGGCATGATGTCGGTGATGGTCCACGGCTACGCCCATGCCCAGAGCAGCGTGTCGCTGTACGGGATCATCGACGGCGGCATCACCTACGTGAACAACACGGGCGGCGCGCATGCGTACCTGTTCGACGACGGCGTGTCGTACGGCAACCGCGTCGGCCTGATGGGCACCGAGGATCTCGGCGGCGGCAACAAGGCGGTGTTCAAGCTCGAGAGCGGCTTCCGGCTCGGCACCGGCAGGCTGAACCAGGGTGGCGCGATGTTCGGGCGGCAGGCGTACGTCGGGCTCGGCAACGACTGGGGCACGCTGACGTTCGGTAATCAGTACGACTTCGCATTCGACTTCACGGCCGCGTACAACGTCAGCGCGTTCGGCAGCGGCTACGGCGTGCATCTCGGCGATTTCGACCGCCAGAGCGGGGACCGGCTGCAGAACGCGGTGAAATTCGTCAGCAACAGCTTCCACGGGCTCGTGGTCGGCGGCATGTATTCGTTCAGCAACGACGCGGGCAGCTTCCATGACGGGAGCGCATGGAGCGTGGGCGCGAGCTACACGCACGGCGATTTCTCGGCGGGCGGCAACTACACGCGGCTCAACGCGCCACGCCGGCTTGCCGCGCTCGATCCGTATGCGCAGATGGGCGTGCGGACGATGCTCGGGCAGACGGTCGCGACGGTCGACCCGGCGACGGGCGCCGTCACCGACCTGCACGATTCGACGCCGTTCTCGATCGATTCGCAATCGATCTTCGGTGTCGGCGCGTCGTACACGTTCGGCAAGCTGACGCTGAACGCGGACTTCAGCAACACGACGTTCAAGGGCTACGGACAATCGTCGACGATGCGCGTGTACGAAGCGGGCGGCCTGTACCAGGCGACCGTGCCACTGTCGCTCGTCGCGGGCTATCAGTACACGACGTTCGAAGGTCATCACTGGCACGAAGTCGCGCTCGGTGCGCATTACGCGCTGTCGAAGCGCACCGACGTGTATGCGGCGGTCGACTGGATGCGTGCATCGAACGGCGTCGACGCGGTGATCGGCTACAGCTTCACGCCGTCGACGAGCCGCACGCAGGCCGCCGCGCGCATCGGCATGCGGCACAATTTCTGATCCTCACTCGCTCCCGGGCCGGGTTCGGCCGGCCCCGTCGATCATGTCCGATCCTTCCTTGAACGGCGACGTCGTCGCCGCGCTGCGCGACGCACTCGGCGCCGATTGCGTCAGCGTGGGCGACGCCATCGGCGCGCGTCATTTCACGAACTACGGCGAAGCGGCCGGCCCGCGGCCGCGAGCGTTGGTGCGGCCGCGCAGCGTCGACGATGTGAGCCGCGCGCTCGCGATCTGCACCGCGTATCGTCAGACGGTCGTGCCGCAGGGCGGAATGACGGGGCTCGCGGCCGGCGCCGGGCCCGGTGCGCAGGACGTCGTGCTGTCGCTCGAACGCATGAAGGGCGTCGTCGAGATCGATGCGGACGCGGCCACCGTCACCGCGTGGGCCGGCACGACGCTGCAGGAGCTGCAGCAGGCAGTGGACGACGCGGGATTCGCGCTCGGCATCGATCTCGGCGCGCGCGGCTCGTGCCAGATCGGCGGCAACGTCGCGACCAATGCGGGCGGCAATCGCGTGATCCGCTACGGTACGACCCGCGAGCAGGTACTCGGCCTCGAGGTCGTGCTGGCCGACGGCACCGTGCTGAGTTCGCCGAACAAGATGCTGAAGAACAACGCGGGTTACGACCTGCGGCAGATTTTCGTTGGCAGCGAAGGCACGCTCGGCGTCATCACGCGCGTCGTGCTGCGGCTGCATCCGCGGCTCGCCGCGCCATCCACCGCGTTGTGCGCGGTGCGCGATACGGCGGCGGCGCTCGCACTGCTGCGCGACGCGCGTGCCGCATGCGCGGACTTGCTGAGCTTCGAGGCGATGTGGCCGGCGTTCTACGGCTACGTGTGCGCGCATACGCCCGGCACGCGCGCGCCGCTGCCGGCGGACGGCGGCGTCAAGGTGCTGATCGAATGCGCGAGCGGCGATGCCGCGCAGACGGCCGAACGGTTCGAAGCGGTGCTGGCCGACTGGCTCGAACGCGGGCTGATCGACGATGCGGCGTTCGCGCAGACCGCGGCCGATGCGCAGGCCTTCTGGACGGTGCGCGAAGGGCTCGCGATCGACGATCTCCCCGGCGTCGTCAATTTCGACGTCGGCATTCCGCCGCGCGCGACGGAGAAGTTCATCGACGCGTGCGAGCGCGCGCTGAACGCACGCTGGCCCGGGGCGCACGTGTTCTTCTTCGGCCACCTCGGCGACAGCAACCTGCATGTGTGCGTTTCCGCGCCGTATGCGACGGGCGAGGGCGCGCACGACGTCGACTCGGTGTTGTATCCGCTCGTGCGCGATGCGGGCGGCTCGGTGTCGGCCGAGCACGGGATTGGCCGCTACAAGCGCGACTGGCTCGGTTGTTCGCGCAGCGACGTCGAGATCGCCGCGATGCGACGTCTCAAGCATGCATTCGATCCGTTCGGACTTCTGAATCCCGGCAAGGTGATCTGAACGGCGGAGCGTTCTTCGCTTTCGACGGACGGCTCGGCAATCAGGCAGCGGCCCGCTCGCGCATCACGCAAGCGGGCCGCCGCGTTTCAGGCCGGCATCACGCGTCGAGCCGCACCAGCGCATCGACGGCCACCGCACCGCGTTCCATCACCAGCAGCGGATTGACGTCGAGTTCGACGAGCGTGTCGGCATGCGCCTGTGCGAAGCGTGCGATCGCCATCACGTTCGCGACGACCGCATCGAGATCGGCCTTCGGCCGCCCGCGATAGCCGGTCAGCAGCGGGCCGAGCTTCAACCCGAGCAGTGCGTCGCGCACGTCGCTTTCGCGCACCGGCAGCAGCAGCGTCGCGGTGTCGCGGATCAGTTCGACCAGCACGCCGCCGGTGCCGAGCACCAGCGCGAGACCGAAATTCGGCTCGCGCTTCACGCCGACGATCAGCTCGAGCAGCGGCGCGTCGGCCATCTTCTCGACGAGGATGCGTTCGACGTGCACATCCGGCGCATAACGCGCGACCTGTTCGGTCATTCGCACGACGGCCGCGGCGACGGCTTCGGGCGAGCCGAGCTTCAGCGCGACCGCGCCGGCCTCGGTCTTGTGCGGCAGGCGATCGCTGACCACTTTCACGCAGACCGGAAAGCCGAGCCGCTGCGCGGCGGCCGGCGCATCGGCGGGCGCGACGCATTCGGCCGGCGGCACGTCGAGCCCGTGCGCGGCCAGCATCCGCTTGCTCGCCCATTCGTCGTGCAGCGTTGCGGTGCCGTGGCCGCCGTCGCCCGCGCGCAGCACCGGCAGCGCGTTCAGCGCGTCGGCGTCGAGCACGCGGCGGCGCGTGTCGCCGTAGGCCATCGCCGCGCCGATCGCAGCGATCCCGTCGGCCAGCCCCTGCAGCGGCGCGACGCCGGCGGCGGCCATGCGGGCCGCGTGATCGGGCGGCGTCAGGTCCGGAAACACCGAAATCACAGCGCCGACCACGCCGTGCTGGCGTGCGGACGCCGCGAACGCGTCCGCGGCGATATCGCACAGCGGCCGCTCGCCGGTCGCTTCCTGCGGATAGTCGAGGATCATCGCGGCGGCGCCCGGGCGATCGGCGAGCAGCGCGTCGCAGCACGCGCGCATCTTGTCGGGGTCGCCCCACGGCGTGGTCGTGAAGTCGAGCGGGTTCGCGATCGTCGCGTACGCGGGCAGCACGTTGCCGAGCGCGTCGCGGCCGGCATCGCCGACCGGCGGAAAAGCGATGCCGCGCGCTTCGCCGAGATCGGCGACGAGCCCCGCATCGCCGCCGGACGTCGCCAGCGCGGCGAGCGTTCGGCGCTCGGGCACGCCTGCGATCGCGAGCAGCTTCAACGTCTCGACGAGGCCGACCGGGTCCTTCACGCGAATCACGCCGAGCCGCCGGAACAGCGCGTCGTACAGCGCGTCCGAGCCCGCGAGCGAACTCGTGTGGCTCATCGCGAGCTGCGCGCCGAGCGTCGACGTGCCGCTCTTCAGCGCGACGATCGGCACGCCGCGCGCGAGCGCGCGGGCTGCGGCCTCGCTGAACGCGCGCACGTCCTTCAGCCCTTCGAGGTGCACGCCGATCGCGCGGATGCGCGGATCGTCGACGAACGCATCGACGAGGCGCGCGATGTCGACCGACGCCTGGTTGCCGACGCTCGCGAGATACGCGAACGGCACCGAGCGCGCGCTCATCGACAGGTTGTACGCGAGGTTGCCGCTCTGAGTGATCACCGCGACGCCCGATTCGACGCGCGGCGCGCAATGCGCGACCGGCCACAGCGCGCTGCCGTTCAGCCCGTTGATCAGGCCGTAGCAATTCGGGCCGAGCACGGCCATGTCGCCGGCCGCGTCGACCAGCGCCTGCTGCAGCGCGGCGCCGTCGGCGCCCGTTTCGGAGAAACCCGACGCGTAGACGATCGCGCCGCCGGCGCCGCGTGCGGCGAGCGCGCGCACGACGTCGATCGCCTGGCGCGCGGGCACCGCGACGAACACGGCGTCCGGCGCGGCGGGCAGGTCGGCGACGCTCGCATGGCAGCGCACGCCGTCGATCTCCGCATGATTCGGATTGACGAGTCGGATATCGCCGGCATAGCCGTAATCGCGACAGCGCTGCACGGCGCCCGCGATGCCGCGTCCGCCGACGAACGCGATGCTGGCCGGGTCGAGCAGCCGGCGCAGATTGGCCGCGGCGGCCGCGCGGTGATCCCTGACTGCGGGAGAGGAAGTCATGAAAGGTCCTTTCGGAAGTCGCGCCGGACGCGCCGGCGCGACGATTCGCGTCAGCTGTAGCGTCGGAGGATTTCCTTGGACAGGATATGGCGCTGGATCTCGGACGTGCCTTCCCAGATGCGCTCGATGCGCGCATCGCGCCAGAAGCGCTCGATCGGCAGTTCGTCCATCAGCCCCATGCCGCCGTAGATCTGCACCGCGTGATCGGTCACGCGGCCGAGCGTCTCGGTCGCGAGCAGCTTCGCGAGTGCGGCGTCGCCGTCGGTCATCGTGCCCTGGTCGAGTTTCTGCGCGGTGTACAGCGTGACGAGTTCCGCCGCGCGGATCTCGGTCTGCATGTCCGCGAGCTTGAACGACGTGCCCTGGAAGTCGCCGATGCGCTTGCCGAACTGATGACGCGTCGCGGCCCATTCGGCGGCCATCTCGAACGCACGCTGCGCGCGGCCGATGTTGTTCGCGGCGACCATCACGCGGCCGGCCGTCAGCCAGTCGTTCGCGAGCTCGAAGCCGCGATGCTCTTCGCCGAGGATCTGCGCGGCGCTCACGCGGCAGTCGGAGAGGAAGATCTCCGACTGGTGATAGCCGCGCAGGCTCGTGCAGTGCGGGCCGCGCCGCACGGTCATGCCCGGCGTGTCCTTGTCGATCAGGAAGCAGGTCACGCGCTTGCGCTTCTGGCCGCGCACTTCCTCCTCGCCGGTGACGGCGAACAGGATCACGAAGTCGGCCGTGTCCGCATGACTGATGAAGTGCTTGCTGCCGTTGATCACGTAGTCGTCACCGTCGCGCACCGCGCGCGTGCGGATGCCCATCGCGTCGGAGCCGGCGCCCGGCTCGGTCAGCGCGAAGCAGTCGACGCGCTCGCCGCGCACGGCCGGCTTCAGGTAGCGCTCGACCTGGTCGCCCTTGCACGCCATCAGGATCTTGCTCGGCCGCGCGACGAACACGTGCAGCGCCCAGCTCGTGCGGCCGAGCTCGCGTTCGACGAGCGCCTGCGTCACGTAGTCGAGCCCCGGGCCGCCGGCGCTCTCGGGCATGTTGAACGCATAGAAGCCGAGCTCGAGCGACTTGCGGCGGATCGAGTCGGCGAGTTCGGGCGGCACGTCGTCCGCGCGATCGACCGCGAATTCATGAGGCTGCAGTTCCTTCTCGACGAACTGACGCAGCGACGTCACCAGCATTTCCTGCTCTTGGGTCAGCGAAAAATCCATCGATCATCTCCCGACAAAATGAGGTGCGCGACCTTCGACCGACGCGCGAAGCGCTTCCTGGCCGTCCTCGCTGTGACCGCACGCGACGCCGGCCGCCAGCTCGCCGCGCAGTTGCTCGGCGAGGGTGTGCGTGAGCGATTGCGCGAGCAGCGCCTTGGTGTGGCCGAACGCGACGCTCGGCCCTTGCGCCAGACGCGCGGCGAACGCGGCGACGTGCGTTGCGAAATCGTCGGCGTCGACGACTTCGGACACGAGCCCCGCGGCAAGCGCGTCCTGCGCGTTCCAGCGTTCGTTCAGAAAGATGAAGCGGCGTGCGACGTCGGGGCGCGCGATGCGCGGCAGGAACCAGCTTCCGCCCATGTCGGGGCTGTAGCCCATGCCCGTATACCCGCAGCGCAGCGTCGCAGCGGTGCTCGCGATGCGGAAGTCGCACGCGAAGCCGATGTCGGTGCCGGCGCCGACCGTCGAACCGTTCAGCGCGGCGATCGTCGGACGCGGAAATGCGGCGAGCGTCTGCACGAAACGGTGCGCACGCTCGGTCCAGCCGTAGGTGTCGAGTTCGCCGTTGCGCTCGGCCTCGGCCCATTCGTCGACGTCCGCGCCCGCACAGAACGCGCTGCCGGTGCCGGTCAGCACGACGCAGCGCACGGCCGGATCGTTCGCGAGCGCGTCGAGCGTCTCGCGAAGAAAGTCGAGATGCGGCCGCGCGAGCGAATTGCGTTTCGCCGGGCGGTTCAGGCGAAGGGTCACGACGCCGTCGTGCCGTTCGATTCGAATGTCCTCGATGCTCATGCTGATCACTGTCTCCTGGTTGTCGTGTGTCGGGGTGTGTCAGAGCCGGCAAGGGTCGCCGCTACTTGCGGACCGCATTTCGGCATAGTATAAGTTCTGTTAAATGAACGTTCAACCCAATTGTGAGTCGACCAGGAGACACACGATGAGCGTGGTGATGGAGACGTCGGCAGGCGTGGAGGACGGCAGGACCGGGGCGCATGCGGCACGCGCGGCGGCGCAGCATGCGGCGAGCGGCGCGGGCCTGCAGATCGATCGCGTGTCGAAGCGCTACGGCAGCGTGCATGCGCTGCGCGAAACGACGATCGACATTCCGCGCGGCGAATTCCTGACGATCCTCGGGCCGTCGGGTTCGGGCAAGACGACGCTGCTGACGATCGTCGCGGGCTTCGAGCATCCGAGCAGCGGGGACCTGCGCGTCGGCGGCCGCAGCATCGTCTCGTTGCCGCCCGAGAAGCGCAACTTCGGGATGGTGTTCCAGGGCTATGCGCTGTTTCCGCACATGACGGTCGAACAGAACGTCGCGTATCCGCTGATGGTGCGCAAGCAGAAAGGGCCCGACGCGGTGAAGCGCGTGAAGGCCGCGCTCGATCTCGTGCGGCTCGGCCATCTTGCCGATCGCCTGCCGCGCCAGTTGTCGGGTGGCCAGCAGCAGCGCGTCGCGATCGCGCGCGCGCTGGTGTTCGATCCCGATCTCGTGCTGCTCGACGAGCCGCTCGGCGCGCTCGACCGCAAGCTGCGCGGCGAGGTGCAGGTCGAGCTGAAGGCGCTGCACGAGCGGCTCGGCGCGACGTTCCTGTTCGTCACGCACGACCAGGAGGAAGCGCTGTCGATGTCGGACCGGATCGCGATCATGCGCGACGGCCGGCTCGAACAGATCGGCACGCCGGACGGGCTCTACGAGCAGCCGGCCAACCGCTTCGTCGCGGACTTCCTCGGCAAGAGCAATTTCATCGAAGGTGTCGCGCTCGGCGGCGATGCTTCGACGACGCATTACCGCGTCGGCGATGCGCGCTTCGTCGCGCCGGCGTGCGGTGCGCGGCCCGACGAGCCGCTGCTGTTCGCGCTGCGTCCGGAGAAGGTCGCGGTGTCGGCGACGTCGTGCGGCGGTGCGCACAACGAAGTCGCGGGTCGCATTCGCCACTGGAGCTATTTCGGTTCGTCGTACCGCTTCGAGATCGAGACGCCGGCGCTCGGCTGCGTGACGGCCGACGTGCCCGCATGGCGCGGGCTCGCGTCACCACGCTGCGGCATGGACGTGTTCGTGCAGTGGGAGCGCGACGCGACGTGTCGGATCGCGGCCGACTGACGCGGCGCACGTTGCATCCCGCGCGAAGCGGCACGAGCCGCCGTCGCCGCCGACTCACCGACTGACGGATTCACCGATTCACCGATGCCCGAAAACGACGAGACGCGTGCGGGCGCTGACCAGCCTGGAGGAGACACCATGACGAACCGCCATCTGCAGGACCTGCTCGACCAAGCACGCGAACTTCAACCGGCAATGTCGCAGCGCCGCCGCGATTTTCTGCGGTTGTGCGCGGCGGCCGGCATCGCGCCGACGCTGCTGTCGCTCGGCGCGAAGGACGCACTCGCGTCGAACCCGAAGGAAATCGTGCTCAGCGCATGGGGCGGCGAAGCGCGTTCGGCGTTCCGCTCCGCGTACATGGACCCGTTCACGAAGGCGAGCGGCATCCGGATGGGCTACGACTCGTCGCCGGAGGACGGCAAGATCAAGGCGATGGTCGAGAACCGGAACGTGATCTGGGACGTGATGGATCTCGACGGCTTCGCGGCGATCAAGCTCGGCAAGCAGGGCTTCCTGCGGCCGATCGACTATTCGGTCGTCGGCCGCAACACGCTGCCGGGGCTCGCATCGGACTTCGGCGTGCCGTCGTACCTGCTGAGTTACGTGCTCGTCTACGACGCGCGCAAGTTCGGCGCGAATCCGCCGAAGAACTGGGCCGATTTCTGGAACGTCGGCAAGTTTCCGGGCAAGCGCGGGCTGTGGAAATGGATGGGCGGCGCGCTCGAAGCCGCGCTGATGGCCGACGGCGTCGACAAGGACAAGGTCTATCCGATCGACGTGCCGCGCGCGCTGAAGAAGCTGAAGGAACTGCGCTCGAACGTGCTGCTGTGGGATTCGGGCGCGGACAGCCTGCAGCTGCTGCGCAACGGCGAAGTCAGCATGGCGTGCATCTGGCATACGCGCGCGAACGTGATCCAGCGCGAGAGCAATGGCCGGTTCCGCTATACGTGGGAGCAGGGGCTCGCGTCGTGCGACGTGTGGGGCGTGCCGAAGAACAATCCGTCGGGCGATGCCGTCTGGCAGTTCATCAAGTTCGTGCAGGGCGTCGAGCCGCAGGTGCGCCTGCTGTCGCTGCTCGGCAACGGGCCGGTGACGCCGGCCGCGACCGCCGCGGTGCCGCAGGCGCTACGCGCCGACAACCCGGGCACGCCGGAGAACTGGGCAAAGCAGTGCAAGGTGAATCCCGAGTGGTGGGCGCAGCACTACGAAGCGACGCTCGCGCAGTACACCGACCTGATGTCGTCCTGAGCCGCCTCGCGAGCGTGACGCCATGAATACCCTGTCTACTCCCGTCGCGGGCGCGGTCCCGCTCGGCCGCGCGAAGGCCGATCGTTACTGGCTGCTCGTCGTGCCACTGCTCGCGGTGCTGATCGTGCTGTACGTGTATCCGCTCGTGCGTGTGCTGTGGCTCGGCTTCACGGTGCCGGAGCCGGGCCTGCACAACTATGCGCGGCTGCTCGGCAATCACGGCGTGCATCGCGTGCTGTGGACCACGCTGCGCGTGTGCGCGGTCACGACCGTGTGTTCGGTCGCGCTCGGCTATGCGATTGCGTATGCGATGGCGCACGTCGGCCCGCGGCAACGGATAGCGCTAATGTTCGGGCTGCTCGTGCCGTTCTGGGCGTCGGTGCTGGTGCGCGCGTTCTCGTGGCTGTTCCTGCTCGGCGAGCAGGGGCTCGTCAACACGCTGCTGCTGCGCATCGGGCTGATCGACGCGCCGCTGCCGCTGATGCGCAACGAGGTCGGCGTCGTGATCGGGATGATCCACTTCATGATTCCGTACGCGGTGCTGCCGCTGTACGCGAACATGAAGGGCATCGATCCGCAGCTTGCACGTGCCTCGCAGGGGCTCGGCGCGGGCGCGTTCGTCACGTTCCGCAAGGTGTATTTCGCGCAGACGCGACCGGGCATCGTCGGCGCGGCGATCCTCGTGTTCATCTTCTCGCTCGGCTTCTACGTGACGCCGGTGATACTCGGCGGCGGCCGCACCGTGATGATCGCCGAATACATCAGCACGCAGATCCTGCAGCTCGTGAACTGGGGCAGCGGGGCGGCGCTCGCGTCGCTGCTGCTGGCGTCAATCCTGGCCGCGCTCGCGCTGCTCGCGCGTTTCGTCGACCTGCGCGAGCTGTTCGGCGCGCGCTGACCCGAACGGAGGAGGTTCCGATGAACACCCGAATGACCGCAGGACGCGCGCTCGTGGTCGGTATCGCGTGGGCCGCGATCTTGTTCCTGATGCTGCCGCTGCTCGTGTCGGTGCCCGTCTCGCTGACGCCGAGCGACTACCTGTCGATGCCGGACGGCGCGCTGTCGCTGCGGCACTACCGCGTGCTGCTCGACGACGACGGCTGGGTGTCGAGCTTTCTGCAAAGCGGGCTGATCGCGCTGGTGTCGTCGGCGATCTCGGTCGCGCTCGGCACGCTGTGCGCGATCGGGCTGTGGAAAGTCGCGTCGCGGCGCGGCGAGTTCGTGCGCGGCGTGATCCTGTTCCCGCTGATCGTGCCGCCGATCGTGTCGGCGCTCGCGTTCTACCGGCTGTGGGGCGAACTCGGGATGCTCGACAGCTATCCCGCCGCGATCCTGTCGCACGTCGTGCTGTCGGTGCCTTACGTCGTGGTGGCGGTTTCGGCATCGCTCGCGACCGTCGGGCTGCGCATCGAGCAGGCATCGCGCAGCCTCGGCGCGAACGTCGCGCAGACGCTGCGCTACGTGATCCTGCCGTCGATCCGGCCGGGCGTGCTGTCGGCCGCGGTGTTCGCGTTCATCCTGTCGTGGGACGAGATCGTCGTCACGCTGTTCATCTCGAGCCGGAACGTCTATACGCTGCCGCGCCGCATGTGGGACGGGATGCGCGAGAACGTCGATCCGGCGATCGCGTCGGTATCCACGCTTTTGCTCGTCGCGACCTGCGTCGCGATCGGCCTGTCGCTGCTGCGCAAGCGTGCGGCCGGATCCGTCTGAATCCAGCAGTTCAACGTTACGTCGCGGAGAAAACTCGCACCATGAAAGTCCTGATCGTTCACGCCCATCCCGAACCGCAGTCGTTCACGACGTCGATGCTGCACCGCGCGGTGAGCACGCTCGAAGCGCAGGGGCATACCGTGACGGTGTCCGACCTGTACGCGATGCAGTGGAATCCGGTCGCGAGCGCGGCCGATTTCGGCGTGCGCAAGAACCCCGACTATCTCGTCTACGCGCTGGAGCAGCGCGAGAACGTCGCCGCGCACGCGATCGCGCCGGACATCGCCGCGGAACTCGACAAGCTTGCCGCGTGCGACCTGCTGATCCTGAGCTTTCCGCTGTTCTGGTGCTCGGTGCCGGCGATCATGAAAGGCTGGATCGACCGCGTGCTCGTGTCGGGCAAGGTGTACGGCGGCGTGCGCTTCTACGATCGCGGCGGGATGCGCGGCAAGCGCGCGCTGCTCGCCTATACGTGCGGCGGCCGCGACTACATGTTCGGTGCAGACGGCGTGCACGGCGAAATGGACCTGATGCTGCGCCACGTGTTGCGCGGCACGCTCGGCTACGCAGGCTTCGACGTGCTGCCGTCGTTCGTCGGCTATCACGTGCCGTACATCGGCGACGCGGAGCGCGCGGCCGTGCTCGAACGCTACGACGCCTATCTCGCAGAACTCGACCGGCACGAACCGATGGCGTTTCCGACGCTCGACGATTTCGACGGCGACATGCGGCCGCGCGAACGCGCGCCGCAGGACGCCGCGCAGGATTGATCACGCCCGGCCGCGTCGCCACCGCGCCGCTTATCTACCCGACCGCATGTGAGTTCGAGCGATGACCCTGACGTCGAGCGACGTGCTGCTGTTCCTGACCGGGCTCCTGACGCTGTTCTGTCCGCCCGTCGCGATCCCGATGTATGCGGCCGTCACCGGGCATTTTCCCGACGTGACACAGCGGCAGATCGCGTTCAGGCTGTTCGCGTGGATCGCGGCGCTGATGATCGGCGCGGTGTGGGGCGGCCAGTTCCTGTTGCGCATGCTCGGCCTCACGCTCGGTGCGCTGACGCTGACGGGCGGCCTCGTGCTGTGCCTGTGGTCGATTCCGATGATGCGCGGCACGGCGAACGACGAGCGCAGCGGCGGCGACACGCGGCTCGAACATGCGCAATGGCGCAGCTACATCGCGGTGCCGCTGATCTTCCCGCTGTCGATCGGCAGCGCGGTGATGTCGCTCGTGATCACGACCGCGACGCGCTTTCATACGCCGGCCGACCTGCTGGCGCTGAGCGCGGCGTGCGTGCTGCACGCGGGCGTGATCGGGCTCACGTATGCGTGCTCGGCGTCGTGGTGCCGGCGGCTCGGCGAGATCGGCAGGACGCTGGTCGAGCGGCTGTCGGGCATCGTGCTGACCGCGATCGCGTTCCAGATGCTCGCGCAGGGCGTGCGCGAACTGTTGCCGGGGCTCGCGCATTGACTGCCTCACGGGGCCGCGCGCGATCCACCTCCTTACCCTGAACGATGGAAATTACATGAAAACAGTAGGCATGTACCTGGTCGACCTGCTCGCCGCCTACGGCGTCGACACGGTGTTCGGCATTCCCGGCGTGCATACGATCGAGCTGTACCGCGGGCTCGCCGGCAGCGCGCTGCGCCACGTGAGCGCACGCCACGAGCAGGGCCTCGGCTTCATGGCGGACGGCTATGCGCGCGCGACCGGCAAGCCCGGCGTGTGTTTCGTGATCACCGGCCCCGGCATGACGAACATCGCGACGTCGATGGCGCAGGCGTATGCGGATTCGATTCCGATGCTGGTGATTTCGAGCGTCAACGCGTCCGGCGACATCGGCTCCGGCAACGGCCATCTGCACGAACTGCCGGACCAGCATGCGTTCGCGCAGAACATCGCCGCGTTCAGCTACACGGTGCCGCGCGCCGACGCGCTGCCGCAGGCGATCGCACGCGCGTTCGCGGTGTTCTCGGGCGGCCGGCCGCGCCCCGTGCATCTGCAGATTCCGCTCGACGTGCTCGCGGCGCCGGCCGATGCATTGCCGCCGGTGCCGGCCGTGCCGCCGCGCATCGCGCCCGGCCCCGCATCGGCCGACGGGATCGACGCATTGCGTGCGAAGGCTGCCGCCGCGCGCGCGCCGCTGATTCTCGCGGGCGGCGGCGCGCTCGACGCGGCCGCCGACGTGCGCTGGCTCGCGGAGACGCTCGACGCGCCGGTCGTGATGACGATCAACGGGCGCGGCGTGTTGCCGAGCGCGCATCCGCTCGGCGTGTCGTGGTCGGCGTCGAGCGACGCGGTGCGCGCGCTGATGCGCGACAGCGACCTGATCGTCGCGCTCGGCACCGAGCTCGGCCCGACCGATTACGACCTGTATGCGACGCGCAGCTTCTCGATGCCCGCGCCGCTCGTGCGGATCGACATCGATCCGCAGCAGCTGTGCCGCAACGCGGTGCCCGCGCTGCCGCTGCTCGGCGACGTCGGCGAAACGCTGCGCGCGCTGCGGCGCGTGTGGCCGGCGGATGCGCGGGCCCGCGCTGACGGCGACGGCGTTGAGCGGGCGGCGGTGTGCCGTGCGGCCGCGCGGCAGGAACTCAACGACGAAATGCGGCGCGATCTCGCGCTGCTCGACAGCGTGCGCGACGCGCTGCCCGATGCGGCGCTCGTCGGCGATTCGACGCGGATCGTCTATGCGGGCAACGTCGGCTTCGCGGCGTCGCGTCCGCGCAGCTGGTTCAACGCGTCGGTCGGCTTCGGCTCGCTGGGCTACGGGCTGCCGGCCGCGGTCGGCGCGAGCCTCGGCGATGCGTCGCGGCCGGTGGTCTGCCTCGCCGGCGACGGCGGGTTCCAGTACACGCTCGCCGAACTCGGCACCGCGGTGCAGCATCGCGCGCGCGTGATCGTCGTACTGCTGAACAACGGCGGTTACGGAGAGATCAAGCGTGCGATGGTCGACGGCGGCGTCGAGCCGGTCGGCGTGGATCTGCATACGCCCGATTTCGTCGCGCTCGCGCGCGCGTATGGATGGGGTGCGCAGCGAGTCGAAGAGGGTGCGTCGCTGGCCGGTGCGCTCGGCGAAGCGGCCGCGCACGACGCGCCGTACCTGATCGAGATTCGCGCGGCGTGAAAATGCGAACGGCCTCGCGATGCGAGGCCGTCGTGCCGGTTGCGGCGCGAGTGCGCCGGCTTGCCGGCGAGGCGCGTTGCGTGCGTTACGCGCGCTTGCGCGCCGTCTTCGGCGGCGGCAGGAACGAATCGACGACGCGCAGGCAGCTGGTCAGCGCGTCTTCCGCGGTGAACGACGTGGGGTCGCGCGCGAGTTCGAGCCAGAAGCCGTCGATCACCGCTGTCACCGTCAGCGCGGCGAGCTCGCTGTCGACGGTGCCGCCGCGCACTTCCGCGATCTGGTCGAACAGCTTCTTCAACGCCTGCCGGTAGCCGGCATACAGCTCCTTGTGCGCCTTGCGGATCACCGGATCGCTGTGCGCGACGCTCCAGAAGCCGAGCCAGACCTTCACGTTCTTCGGCGCGAACACCGGCGCGGCGAAACACACCTTGATGATCGCGTCGAGCTTGTCCTCGGGGCCCGTCGCGTTCGCGGCGGCCGCGCGCGACACGTCGAGCAGGTCGGCCGCGAGCCGCTTGTAGGTCTGCGCCATCAGCTCGTCTTTCGACTGGAAGTGATGGTTGATCAGCCCGCGCGACACCTTCGCTTCCGCGCAGATGCGGTCGATCGTGGTTTCCGAATAGCTGTAGCGCGCAATGCAGCGCATCGTCGCGTCGATGATCGATTGCTGCCGCACCGCGGGTGTTTCTCGGATGCCGCGGCTGCGGGTCTGAACCGGTGCGCTGCCAGAAGTCTTTTTCACGGGGTGACCTTACGGAATCGTCATGGCACCGATTATAGGGGAGTGTCGGACGCTTGTTCAATTACAGCGATGGAACCCGCGAAAACCCTTGCTTCCGGATTATTGAAATCTGTTGAACCCTTGTTCAACAGCGCCTATACTCGACTCCACATGAGGTTGGTCGGCCATTCAACAAGGCGCCGCGATCCCGCGCGGGACGGGCGTGAGAATTCGACACAGGAGACAGCATGTTGGCGCGGGCGGAGAGCGTGAAGACGGCGGTCGAGGAGCGCGTGCAGGTGACGGACCTGCACAAGCGGTTCGGCGAGCTGGAGGTGTTGAAGGGCGTGTCGCTAAGCGCGCGCGAGGGCGAAGTGATCTCGCTGATCGGCGCGAGCGGCTCGGGCAAGAGCACGCTGCTTCGCTGCATCAACCTGCTCGAGACGCCGACCCGCGGGCGCATCGTGGTCGATGGCGAGGAGATCGGGCTGAAGCTCGACCGCAAGGGCCGCACCGTGCCGACCGATCCGCGCCAGGTCGAACGCGTTCGCACGCGGCTCGGCATGGTGTTCCAGAGCTTCAATCTGTGGGCGCACCGCACGGTGCTCGAGAACGTGATCGAGATGCCCGTGCACGTGCTGCGCGAACCGCGCGCCGAAGCGCTCGCGCGCGCCGAGCAGCTGCTCGAACGCGTCGGCCTCGCCGACAAGCGCAACGTCTATCCGGTGTTCCTGTCCGGCGGCCAGCAGCAGCGTGTCGCGATCGCGCGCGCGCTCGCGATGCGGCCGAAAGTGATGCTGTTCGACGAGCCGACTTCCGCGCTCGATCCCGAACGCGTCGGCGAAGTGCTGAAGGTGATCCGCGATCTCGCGTGCGAAGGCCGCACGATGATCCTCGTCACGCACGAGATGGCATTCGCGCGCGACGTGTCGAACAAGGTGCTGTTTCTGCACGAGGGACGCGTCGAGGAGAGCGGCGCGCCGGCCGAGATCTTCGATGCGCCGCAGAGCGAACGCTGCCGCCAGTTCGTCAACGCGCACCGGCAACGTCACTGAACCGATGGCACGGCCCGCGCGTGCCTGCCTGCGCGGCCGGCCGCACCGATGCCGGCCACACCGATACCGGCCACACCGATACCGGCCGTACCGATTTCGTATCTTTCCAGCCAGGAGTCCGACCATGAAGCGTGTCGTTCGCAGTCTGCTGTGCCTGTTGAGTCTCGTTCTCGCGGCGCTTGCGCCGTTCGATTCCGCGCATGCGTCGCCGGGCGTGCTGCGCTTCGGCGTCGCCGCCGAGCCGTATCCGCCGTTCCTGATGAAAAGCCCGACCGGGCAGTGGAGCGGCTTCGAGGCCGACCTGATCCGCGCGGTGTGCGAGCAGATGAAGGCGAAGTGCGAGATCAAGGAAGTCGCGTGGGACGGCATCATCCCGGCGCTGCTCAGCGACAAGATCGACGTGATCTTCAACTCGATGTCGATCACGCCGGAACGCCAGAAGGTGATTGCGTTCTCGCGGCCGTACTACGAGACGCCGGGCACCTTCGTCGGCGCGAAGAACCAGAAGCTCACGCTGACGCCGGACGGCCTGAAGGGCAAGGTGATCGGCGTGCAGGGTTCGACCGCGAACGCCGAGTTCATCAAGATGGCGTATGGCAAGACCGCGACGGTGCGGCTCTACAACACGCAGGACGATTGCAACTCGGACCTCGTCGCGGGCCGCATCGACACGATGTATCTCGACCAGCTCGGCATTCTCGACTTCCTGAAGTCGAAGGACGGTGCGACGTTCGAGCTGAAAGGGCCCGGCAGCGTGAAGATGGATCCGGCGATCTTCGGCTACGGCGTCGGCGCGGGAATGCGCAAGGCCGATGCGCCGCTCAAGCAGCAGATGGACCAGGCGCTCGAGCAGCTGCATGCGTCGGGCAAGTACGCGCAGATCGCGAAGAAGTATTTCCCGATCGACCTCTGGCCGCACTGATCGCACGATTTCGCGCCGACGGGCGCCACGCACGGACGAGGAGGCGGCATGGACGGTTGGGGATGGGTGAGCTACCTGGGCATGGACCCGGACGGCTGGGGCGTCGCGCTGCTGCAGGGCGCGGGCGTGACGCTCGAGATTTCGCTCGGCGCGTTCGTCGTCGGCATCGTGCTCGGGCTCCTGGGCGCGGTCGCGAAGCTGTCCGGCGTGCGCGCGTTCGAGCGGCTCGCGCAGGGCTACACGACGCTGTGCCGCGCGGTGCCCGAGCTGCTGCTGATCCTGCTGCTCTACTACGCGGGCACCGACGCGATCAACCTGCTGATGACGGCGATCGGCGTCGGGCCGGTCGCGGTCAACGGCTTCGCGGCCGCGGTGATCGTGCTCGGCATCGTGCAGGGCGCGTATGCGGCCGAGATCATCCGCGGTGCGATCCTCGCGATCCCGTACGGGCAGATCGAAGCCGCGCGCGCGTTCGGCGCACCGCCGGCGCTCGTGTTCCGCCGCGTGACGCTGCCCGCGATGGCGCCGTATGCACTGGCCGGCTTCACGAACCTGTGGCTGATCCTCGTGAAGGACAGCGCGCTGATCAGCGTGGTCGGCTACAGCGAGCTGCTCTACACCGCGAAGCAGGCGGCCGGTTCGACGCGCGAGTACCTGCACTACTACCTGATGGTCGCGGCCGTGTATTTCGCGATCACGTCGCTGTCGGGCATGCTGTTCCGCGAGATCGAGCGGCGCTTCGGCCGCTGGATGCCGGCATCGTGACCCACGTCCCGCCTTTCCACGCATCTTTCGACCGAACCGGATCAATGTCATGGATCTGAGCGTACTGTCTTCCTACGGGTCGCTGCTGCTGCTCGGCGTGCTGACCACCGTCAAGCTGCTCGTCGTGTCGGCCGTATTCGGCTTCGGGCTCGCGATCGCCGTCGCGTTCGCGCGGCTGTCGGGCAATGCAGTCGTCGCGCGCGTGAGCAAGGCGTTCACCGAAGTGATCCGCGGCACGCCGCTGCTCGTGCAGATCTACCTGATCTACTATGGCGTCGGCTCGCTGTTCGCCGGCTGGCCCGCGCTGCGCGACAGCGTGCTGTGGCCGTTCCTGCGCGACGGCTTCTGGTATGTCGCGTTCGCGCTGGTGATCAGCGTCGGCGCGTACGTCGGCGAAGTGCTGCGCGCCGGGCTGCGCGGTGTGCCGAAGGGCGAGATCGAGGCCGCGCGCGCGATGGGGATGCGCCCGTCGATGATCGCGCGGCGCGTGTGGCTGCCGCGCGCGATCCAGATCCTGCTGCCGACGCTCGCGGGCGAAACGGTGATGCTGCTGAAATCGACCGCGCTCGCGTCGACGGTCGCGGTGATGGACGTGCTCGGCGCCGCGAACTACATCCGCGCGCAGACCTTGCGGACCTACGAGCCGCTGCTGGCGATCGCGGTGATCTACGTCGTGCTCGCGTTCGCGATCGAGCGCGCGTTCGGCCGGCTCGAGCGGCGTGTGCCGGTGCGCATGCCGCGTTGAACGAACCCTTGATGGCGCGGCGGCCGGGCGGGCGCCGCGCGACGGAGAACACATGAACTATTCGAAGCTGGTCGAGCGCCTGCAGGGCAAGCGCACGACCGCCTGGGACATTCATTACGCGGCGCAGGCTGCCGTCGCGGCGGGCGAGCCGGCGATCGTGCTGAGCGTCGGCGATCCGGATTTCCCGACCCCCGACGTGATCGTCGAACGCGCGGTGACCGCGCTGCGCGGCGGCGATACGCACTACAGCGAAGTGCGCGGGCGCGCCGAGCTGCGCGCGGCGATCGCGCGCGAGCATGCGAAGGCGTGCGGGCAGGCGGTCGGCGCCGAGCACGTGATCGTGACGGCCGGCGCGCAGAACGCGCTGTTCGCGATGGCGCTGTGCCTGTGCGAGGCCGGCGACGAGGTGCTCGTGCCGGAGCCGATGTACCTCACGTACGAAGCCAGCGTGCGCGCGTCGGGCGCGACGCTCGTGCCGGTGCCGGTCGATGCGGCTCGCGGTTTTCATCTCGACGTCGACGCGCTCGCAGCGGCCGTGACGCCGCGCACGAAAGCGATCTTCTTCGCGACGCCGTGCAATCCGACCGGCGTCGTGATGCCGCGCGCCGATCTCGAACGGATCGCGCGGCTCGCATGCGAGCGCGACCTGTGGGTCGTGTCCGACGAGGTCTACGCGGAGCTGACGTTCGAGCGCGACATGGTCAGCATCGCGTCGCTGCCGGGGATGGCCGAGCGCACGGTGACGATCGGCAGCCTGTCGAAATCGCATGCGATGCCGGGCTGGCGGGTCGGCTGGGCGATCGGCCCGATCGAGCTGATCGAGCATGCGGAACGGCTCGCGCTGTGCATGCTGTACGGACTGCCCGGCTTCGTCCAGCAGGCGGCCGTGACCGCGCTCGACAACAAGGCCACGATCGTCGCCGACATGCGCGAGCTGTATCGGCGCCGCCGCGACCTCGCGTACGCGCGCCTGCGCGACGTGCCGGGGCTGCGTTGCCTGCTGCCGGAGGCCGGGATGTTCATGATGGTCGACGTGCGCGGCACGGGGCTGGATGCGCACGCTTTCACGTGGGGGCTGTTCCGCGCGAAGCAGGTCGCGCTGCTCGATGCGAGCGCGTTCGGCGAGACGGCGTCGGGCTTCGTGCGCTTCGGCTTCGTCGTCGACGATGCGAAGCTCGCCGACGCGTGCGAGCGCATCGCGGCATTCGTCGCGAGCCTCGGCGAGAACGCGCGCGCGGCGTCGTGATGCATATCCGGAACCGGAAGGAGGAGCGACGATGATCGAAACGCTGACGTGGCAGGTGCCGGGCGACGGCGGCCAGCCGCTCGCGATACGCGCGTGGCGGCTGTCGGGCGGCGACGGGCCGCGCGTACACCTGCAGGCCGGCGTGCATGCGGACGAGATCGCCGGCATGCTCGTGCTGCACCGGTTGCTGCCGCAACTTTGTGCGGCCCACGATCGCGGCGCGCTGCGCGGCACGGTGACGGTCGTGCCGCAGGCGAATCCGCTCGGGCTCGCGCAGTTCCGGCAAGGGCGGCTGCTCGGCCGCTTCCACGACGCGACGCACCGCAATTTCAACCGGCATTTCCACGAATCGGCTGCGGCGCACCGGCCCGCGACGACGTTCGCCGCGTGGCAGCGCACGGTGCTCGACGGCGCGTGCGACGCCGACATCGTGCTCGATCTGCACACCGATTCCGAGGCGCTGCCGTACGTATACCTGCATCGCGATCTGTGGCCGGCCGGCCGCGATCTCGCGGCCGCGCTCGGCGTGGACGTCGCGATCCTGTGGGACGAGGACGACGACGGCGCGTTCGAAGGCGCGATTGCCGCGCACTGGGCGCGCAACGGCGGTTTGCGCGAGCGACTCGTCGCGACGATCGAACTGCGCGGCCAATCCGACGTGTCCGACACGCTCGCCGAACGCGATGCCGACGGCGTCCTTGCGTTCCTGCGCGGCCGCGGCGTGATCGCGGAACCGGCCGGCGTGCGCGACTGGCATGGCGACGCCGTGCCGATCGCGCACATGGAAACCGTGCTCGCGCCGGTGTCGGGCGTGCTCGTGTACGAACGCGAACTCGGCGCGACGGTCGAGGCCGGCGAGCGCATCGCGCGGATCGTCGCGCTGCCGGGCGTGCCCGGCAGCGAGCACGTGCTGGTGGCGCCGCAAGCCGGGCGCATCGTCACGCGCAATCGCGAGCGGCTGGTCGCGCAGGGCGACGTCGCGTTGAAGCTGACCGGGTCGCGGCCGTCGGCAGGCTGGTCGGGCGGTGCGCTCGATCCGTGAGCGGCAATGATGCGGCCCGCCGGTCCGGCTCGCGCATGAGCTCCGTTATCGCGCGTGAATGACTTCGCGAGCGGTTCGATTCACGGATAATGCGCAAACGTTTCACCGGTATTCGGCCGGATTGAATTGCCGAATCGAGAATCGAAGAATAAATTTCCGGATGCGATTATTCCGCGCTGCCCGGCAAGCGGCCAGAGCCCAGATGCGCCGAAGGTTAACGGCTCATTCGCGGAAAACTTTAGGATTTTCCCGTCGCAATTAATCATTGCGATTTCCTCAACGGCCGATTGATTTTCAGTCATCGGACGGTCATACACCATCCCCGATAATTCGCCGCTCACATTCTTTCAATAGGCCAGAGCGCGATCGAAGCCGGATCGCTGCGGGGAGCTGTACTCATGACAATCCGTCATCGCATTACGCTGCTAGTCGTCCTGACGTTTTTCGCGTTGTCCGCGATCGGCGTGTACGCCGTGTACCAGACGCGCAAGAGCGCGTCCGAGGTGCGTCAGGTTACCCAGGGAATCGTGCCGAGCGCGCTCGCGTCGGCGGATCTCGTCGCCGACGTGAAGAACATCCAGATCGCGACGATGACGCTGGTGTACGCGCCCGACGCGAACACCGCCGCGCAGGCGCGCGACGAACTGAAGGCGAAGCAGGGTGCGCTGCGCGCCGCGCTCGACGCCCAGGCGAAATCGGCGGTCGGCCGCGCGCAGGAAGGCCTCGTCGCGCAGGCGAAGGACAGCGCCGCGAACTACTTCGCCGCGATCGACGACACCGTGAAGATGAAGACCGACGGCAAGCCCGAGATGGCGCAGGCGTACCTGTTCGCGAACGTCGCGCAGTATCGCGACGAACTCGAAAGCATCGTCGACACGCTGCGCGTCGAGAAGAACCGCCAGAAGGACGACGCGATCCGTGCGCTGAACGGCATGCTCGCGACGACGGCCACCGCGATCGCGGGGGTGGCGGGCACGGTGGTCGTGCTGCTGACCGCGCTCGGCTTCGTGCTGTATCGCCAGATCACGCGTCCGCTGATCGGGATGCAGACGGCGATGAGCGAGATCGCGACGAGCCAGGACTTCACGCGCCGCGTGCCGGTGGGCCGGATGGACGAGATCGGCCATTCGATCGTCGCGTTCAACGGGATGATCGAGAAGATCCAGGAGAACGCCGCGCAACTGAAGCAGAAGACGGCCGACATCCAGGCGATGCTGCAGAACATGCAGCAGGGGATCCTGACCGTCGTCGAAGGCGGGGTCGTGCATGCGGAGTATTCGGCTTACCTCGAAACCATCTTCGAAACGCACGACATCGCCGGCCGCGACCTGATGGCACTCGTGTTCGACGATTCGGGCATCGGTTCCGACGCGCGCTCGCAGGTCGACGCGGCCGTGCATGCGTGCCTCGGCGAGGACAGCATGAACTTCGCGTTCAACGAGCACCTGCTCGTCAACGAAGTCGCGAAGCGGATGCCGGACGGCCGCGAGAAATGGCTCGACCTGAGCTGGTCGGCGATCACCGACGAGACCGACACGGTCGTGCGGCTGATGCTGTGCGTGCGCGACGTGACGGAGATTCGCGAGCTGACCGCGCAGGCCGGCGAGCAGCAGCGCCGCCTCGAGATGATCGGCGAGATCCTGTCGATCAGCCAGGACAAGTTCCACGACTTCGTGCACAGCGCGAAGGGTTTCCTCAGCGAGAACGAGCGGATGATCCGCCAGCACGAACGCGCGGATCACTCGATCGTCGCGGCGCTGTTTCGCAACATGCACACGATCAAGGGCAATGCGCGCACGTATAGCCTGCAGCACCTGACCAACATCGTGCACGAAGCGGAGCAGGCGTACGAATCGCTGCGCCGCGCCGACGGCGGCCCCGAGTGGAACCGCGATGCGCTGATGGACGACCTCGCCCGCGTGCGCGAGGCGGTCGACCGCTACGCGACGATCAACGCGGTCACGCTCGGCCGCCACGGCGAGGCGGCGCAGCATGGCGGCGCCGACTACCTGATGGTCGAGCGCGCGCATATCAGCGAGAGCCTGCGCATGCTCGACGGCGCCGACCCGGCGAACGCGGGCGACTGGCACGCGGCGCGCGATTCGGTGCGCCGCCTGTTGAGCCAGTTCGGCACGCAGGGCATCGGCGATGCGCTGGGCGGCGTGATCGAATCGCTGCCGTCGCTCGCGGCCGAACTCGGCAAGCCGGCGCCCGTCGTGCATATCGACAGCAACGGCCATCGCGTGCGCAGCGAGATCGGCGCGACGCTGACGAACGTGTTCATGCACCTGCTGCGCAACGCGATCGACCACGGCATCGAAACGTCCGACGAGCGTCGCGCGGCCGGCAAGGCGCCGGCCGGCAAGATCGACATCGCGGTCGACGTCGACGGCGAGGCACTGCGCTTCGTGCTCGCCGACGACGGCCGCGGCCTCGCGCTCGACCGGATTCGCGGGATCGCGCGCGAGCGCGGCTGGATCGACGCCGGCAACGAAGCCGGGTTGACCGACGAAGCCGTGGCCGAACTGATCTTCCGCCCGGGCTTCTCGACCGCGCGCGCGGTGACCGAGGTATCGGGGCGCGGCGTCGGGATGGACGCGGTGCGCAACTTCCTGAAGCGCGACGGCGGCGATATCGCGCTGCGCTTTACCGACGATCGCGTCGGCGCGTCGTATCGCGCGTTCGAGACGATCGTGTCGCTGCCGGCGCGTTTCGCGGCGGACGGTGCGGTCAACGGCGTGGCCAACGCTGCGGTGCGCGAAATCGGGCAGCCGGTGCACGCCGTGAACGTCGACGCAACGGAGTGATCGTGCAAGCGTGGATGATCCCGATCGGTGCCGCGCTGGCGGGCGGCCTCGTGGTCGCGGCGATCGCCGCGTTCGCGTGGCGCATCGCACGCGCGCGGCACGTTGCCGCGCTGACGCGCGAAGCGGACGCGTTGCGCGCCGCGCTCGGCGCGGCCGATGCGCGGGCCGACGAAGCCGCGGCCGCACATGCGGAAGCCGCACGGGCATGGACGCGCCGCGAAACGGAACTCGAGGAAACGCGGGCGCGCGAGGCGGCCGGCACCGGCGAGCAGCGCGACGCGCTGCAGGCGCTCGCGGCCGAGCGCGCCGCGCTGTCGCAGCACGCGGCGAAGCTCGCCGAAGAGGCCGCGCGCCTGCGCGGGCTGGCCGGCACGTTCGAGCGCTGGCACGAGCAGATGATCTCGCTGACCACGCAGAACCAGGACATGCGCACGAAGAACCAGGAGCTGTCGGCGATCGTCGCGCACGTGTCGATCGTCTCGCTGAACGCATCGATCGAGGCCGCGCGCGCGGGCGCCGCGGGACGCGGCTTCTCGATCGTCGCGAGCGAGGTGCGCGGGCTTGCCGCGCGCTCGCAGCAACTGTCGAACAGCTATCGCGACAGCCTGAACCGCAACGATCTCGTGACGGCCGCGACGTTCCAGGACATCCAGGCCGGCGGCAAGATGATCACGGCCGCGCTCGCGACGGTCGAGACGCTGGCGGGGCAGCTGCATGCGCGGCTCGAAGGAGCGGCGGCGTGATCAGCGCGCAGGCCCGCGCCGGTTTCGAGCGGATCTTCTTCGATGCGGCGCGCACGCGGCTCGCGTCCGGCGGCGCGTGCGAGATCCGGCCGGCTGCCGACGACGCACATGGTGCGTCACATGACCCATCCCGCACGAAGTCGCGCGCGATGCCGAAGATCGCGGAACACGTCGCAGTGCTGACGATCTCGGCGCTGCATTTCCGGCTGCTGCTCGCGCTGCGTTTTCGGGACGACGAACCGACGCGCCGCCATTTCGCTGCGGCGGCGCCCGGCGCGAGCGCGCAGCGGCCGCTGCCCGAAGCGTTCATGGAAGTCGCGAACCTGTGCTGCGGCGCGATCAACCAGGCGCTGACCGTGCCGTTCCCCGATCTCGGGATGTCGACGCCTTACCTGCTGAGCGGCGCGAGCATCGACTACCTGCAGGCGCTGAATCCCGGCCACGTGGCCGCGTACGACGTGACGCTCGACGGCGACGTGCGGATCGGCGCGACGCTGTGCGTGTGCGCGAACGCGCCGGTCGATTTCCACGTGTCGGAAGCGGCGAGCGTGGACACGGGCGGCGAGCTCGAACTGTTTTGACCGATTGCGAGGACTCCGCGACATGACCGTAGACCAACCCGTCAGCAAGGTGCTCGTGCTCGACGACAGCCGCGCGCATGCGGCGACGCTCAAGCGCTTCTGCGACGAGCACAACCTGGTCGGCCTGACCGTGCGGCGCAACCGGCTGCTGAAGGTGCTGCGCTCGAACATCGATCTCGGCGCGATCCTGCTCGCCGAGGACTACGGCGGCTCGCCGGACGAAAGCGCGATCGTCGCGACGCAGATCGATGCGCTGCGCCCCGAGCTGCCGATCATCCTGCGCCGCATGTCGAATGCAGGGGACGCGTCGCGCGACGGGCTGCCCGATGCGCTCGCACGCGTCGCGTGCGCGGCCTACGTCGCCGACGACCTGACGCCGCTCAAGCGCGCGATCGACGAGTACCTGTTCGGCCGCGACTACCCGAACGCGCTGGTGCGCGGCATCGCGGAGATCACCGAGGCGCGGCTCGACAGCCTGTTCCCGGGCATGACGATCGAGCGCGACACGCCGTGCATCGTGCGCGACCAGATCATCTTCGGCGAGGTGTTCAGCCTGATCGCGCTGGAAAGCGCATGGTGCCGCGGCTACATGCTGCTGCAGACGAGCGAGCAGCCGCTGCTCGACATGATCGGCGGCACGCGCGACGACGGCCGGGCACCCGATTTCCGCGACGTGAACAGCGTGCTCGGCGAGCTGACCAACCTCGTGTGGGGCGCGTTCAAGAACCGCTATCTCGGCGACGCGGAGGCCCTTGCGCGCCATCCGGTGCAGGTGCCGCTCGTCGTCAATCACAAGCAGAAGTTCATTTCGTTCGGCGGCGACTGTCCGCAGCTCTGTTTCAAGTACCGGATGACCGACCCCGCATCGGGGCGGTCGGTGCGGCTCGACCAGCGTTTCGTGTTCAGCCTGAGCTGGTCGCCGGAGGATTTCCGCGAATCCGTGCAGGACGTGGGGCCAATGGTGGAAGCGGGCGAACTCGAACTGTTTTGAATGTTGAAGTCGGCAACGACGAAAGGGGAAGACGGCATGGCAAAGATTCTGGTGGTCGACGATTCGGGCACGGTGCGCGACGAAGTCGCGGGTTTCCTGCGCAATCACGGGCTCGACGTCGCGACGGCGGTGGACGGCAAGGACGGGCTCGCGAAGCTCAAGGCGACACCCGGCGTGCGTCTCGTGATCAGCGACGTGAACATGCCGAACATGGATGGCCTGACGATGGTCGAGAAGATCCGCGGCGAGCTGGCGAACACGTCGGTCAACGTGGTGATGCTGACGACCGAAAGCAGCCCGGCGATGAAGGAGCGCGGCAAGGCCGCCGGCGTGAAGGGCTGGATCGTGAAGCCGTTCAAGGGCGATGCGGTGCTCGACGCGCTGAAGAAGCTCGCGGGCTGAGCCGATATTCGGCGGGAGCGGGCCCGATACCGCTCGAGCGTTCAACGTTGCGGTCCGGAACGCGCGACCGCTGCGTCGCCGGTTGCAACGGGACGTTCGCAGGCGAGCATGCCGGGTACGCGCAGGGCGGTGCGATCTGCATTCCGGGCGGCGCGACGGGCGAAATTCGCGATGTGCGCTCCTGCACGCGGCCCTGACCACGCACGCGAGTGGCGCGCCGCCCGATTCCCGCGAACGTCTGCTGCGCCGGCGGTCCGTCCGCTTCGCTGGACGTCGCGCGCAAACTGGAGGACGATTCGTGATCATGTCGATCGCGAATCCGGACGCGTGTTGCCCGTGCCGCCGGTTCGCGTCCGATCGAACCCCATCGAGCGGAGCATCATGGAACCCATTCACGAGACAGCCGAGCCGATCCTGCTGAGCGAGGCCCACGACGGCGTCGTCACGCTGCGGCTGAACCGGCCGCAACAGTTCAACGCGTTGTCGGAGGCGATGCTGGCGAGCCTGCAGGACGCGTTCGATTCGCTGGCCGCCGATCCGCACGTGCGCTGTGTCGTGCTCGCCGCGCAGGGCAAGGCATTCTGCGCGGGCCACGACCTGCGGCAGATGCGCGGCAAGCCCGAACTCGATTATTACCGCACACTGTTCGCGCAATGCAGCCGCGTGATGCTCGCGATGCGCGCGCTGCCGGTGCCGGTGATCGCGCGCGTGCAGGGCATCGCGACGGCGGCCGGCTGCCAGCTCGTCGCCGCGTGCGACCTCGCCGTGGCGGCCGACACCGCGCGCTTCGCGGTGTCGGGTATCAACGTCGGGCTGTTCTGTTCGACGCCCGCCGTTGCGTTGAGCCGCAACGTGTCGGCGAAGCGCGCGTTCGACATGCTCGTCACCGGGCGTTTCATCGATGCGGCGACGGCCGCCGCGTGGGGGCTCGTCAACGAGGCCGTGCCCGAGGATGCGCTCGACGCGGCCGTCGCGCGCAAGGTCGCGGAGATCGTCGCGAAGAGCCCGGCGGCGGTGCGCTACGGCAAGCAGATGTTCTACCGGCAGCGAGAACTGCCGCTGGACGACGCATACGCTTTTGCGGGCGACGTGATGGCGCGCAACATGATGGAAGAGGACGCCGGCGAGGGGATCGATGCGTTCCTCGAGAAGCGCAAGCCGACGTGGCGTGAGTAGTTCGTAGTTCGTAGTGTGTGGCGCCCGTGGACCGGTTGCGCGCTGCGTCCCGCCTGTGCTTCGCCGTCGGTACATGCGGCAAAAGCAGGCCGCAAAAGCAGACCGCACAAAACAAGCGGACCGCCCGACGCGGCCCGCAAGCGGATTCCGAGCGTCCGGATGCGCAGCGACCCGCGAGCGTGCCGCCGCATCCGCGCCCCGGTTATCGCCCGTAGCTGCCCGTGCGCGGCGCCGGCTGCACCGTCGACGCGCCGGACGGCACGACCACGACCGGCACGCGGCGCGCGAGCGCGCACATCAGCTCGTAGCCGATCGTGCCGCTGGCTTCCGCGACGTCGTCGACCTTCACCTGATCGCCCCACAGCTCGACGCTCGAGCCGATGCCCGCGTCCGGGCACGGCGTCAGATCGACGGTCAGCATGTCCATCGACACGCGGCCGACGACGCGCGTCATCACGCCGTCCACCGCGATCGGCGTGCCGGTCGGCGCGTGGCGCGGATAGCCGTCCGCATAGCCGCACGCGACGACGCCGATCCGCATCGCCTGGTCGGCGGTGAAGCGGCGGCCGTAGCCGACCGTTTCTTCCGGCGCGAGCGTCTGCACGCCGATGATCTTGCTGGTCAGCGTCATCGCGGCCATCAGCGGCGTGTCGGCGATATGCCGCGACGCGCCGGTCGGTGACGCGCCATACAGGATCGTGCCAGGCCGAACCCAGTCGCGATGCGCGCGCGGATGCCACAGCACGGCCGCCGAATTCGATGTCGAGCGCTCGCCCGGAATCCCGGCGGTGGCCGCATCGAACTGCTCGAGCTGCCAGTCGACTTCGCCTTCGTCGGCGTTTGCGAAATGCATCATCAGCGTGATCTTGCCGATCGACGGCGCGGCCGCGGCGCGCTCCCACGCGGCACGGAATGCGTGGGGCCGGTAGCCGAGCCGGTTCATCCCGGAGTTCATCTTCAGCTGGATGTCGATCGGTTGCCGAGGCTTCGCGGCGATCAGCAGGTCGAGCTGCGCGTCGCAGTGCACGGCCACCGTCAGCCGGTAACGATCGGCCAGTTCGACGTCGGCCGGCTCGAAGATGCCTTCGAGTAGCAGCACCGGCTTGTCCCAGCCGAGTTCCCGCACACGCACGGCTTCGTCGAGATCGAGCAGCGCGATGCCGTCGGCGGCCGCGAGGCCCGGGTAGATCCGCTCGATCCCGTGACCGTAGGCGTTGGCCTTGATCACGGCCCATACGCGCGATTGCGCGGCGGTGCGGCGGATGAAGTCGAGGTTGTGGCGGACGGCGTCGGGACGGATATGGGCGACGATGGGACGGGGCATGGGCGGGCTCGGGTCGAAAGTCGTTCGGTACGCGCGCGGGGGCGCGGGTCAGCGGCCGGTGCGTTGCGCACCCAGCCAGTGTTGAGCGCTATCTTATTGGTGTTCGACCAGTTTTAATTAACGTATTTGTCGGCGATTTGGTGGAATTTTTTGTGCCGGACCCATGTCGACACGGCCTTCGCCAGCCTGCCTTGCCGAGTCTCCCCTCCAGAAAACCGGTGCGCGAACGGCGCGGCGCAGTGCCAAGCGCTACGTGCCCCTGTCATTGATCGATGTGCTGTTCTTCGCGAAGCCGTGACGCCGCAACGGACTGCCGACACGCGCGCCGGCATCCGGATGCGGGCGCGCTACGCACCGCCCGCGTCGCGCGCGTGACTGTCGTTGGATGCGGGTGCAACGATCTTCGCGCGCTGGAGCGGCGGGGCATCGGCTTCGCGGCGCAGGAACGCGATCAACGGATCGAGCAACCGGTGCCGTGCCGACGGATTGCGGCGCAGCACGAAGCGCCACGACGCATCGCGCTCGAGGCCCGGCACCAGCGGCACCAGGCGGCCGCTGCGCAGTTCGGGCTCGATCAGCGGCACACGGCCGAGCGCAATGCCCGCGCCGCCCACCGCCGCGCCGATCACCTGGCTGAAACTGCTGTAACGGACGATCTTCGTCTCGAAGTCGTCCGGCAGGCCGAAGTGCACGGCCCAGTTGCGCCAGTCGATCTCGGGGCTGTCCTCGTGCATCTCCTGCAGCAGCCGCGAGCGGCACACGTACCCGGATGCGTACGGGAACAGCTCGGGGCTGCACACCGGGAACACGGTTTCCCGCATCAGGATGTCGTCGTCGGCGCGCAGCCGGTGCGCGGGCACGTGCACGATCGCGAGATCGACGCCGCTGCGCGCGAAATCCGGTTCGTCGTCGACCACGATGGCATGCAGCGGCGTGTCGGGATGAAGCGACGAAAATTCCGCGAGACGGCGCGCGAGCCACATCGACGAAAACGGCGCGTTGGCGGACACCGTCAGCCGTTGCGCGGTGGTGCCGCGAATCTCGGCGCACGCGTCGGTCAGCTTCGACAGCGCATCGCTGACGGCCGGCAGCAGGCGGGCGCCCGCTTGCGTGAGGCCGATGCCGCCGAGCCCCGTGCTGCGTTCGAGCAGGCGGGCACCCAGCGATTCCTCGAGCGCGCGGATCTGGTGACTGATCGCGCTCGTCGACACGTTCAGCTCGGCCGCCGCGCGCGCGAACCCGCCGAGGCGGACGGCCGCCTCGAAAGCACGCAGCGCGCTGAGGGGAGGGAGGTGCGACATGCGGGGTATTGTAGTTGACTCAACACCCGTTGAAAAATCATCTTTTGCCGCGCGTCGGGGGGGCGGGTAGCCTTGGTCCGGTCAATCGAATCGCAACGAAAAACCGACCGGAGGGCTTCATGTATTTCGACCGACGACTATGGGCGATGATGGCGGGATTGCGCTGGCGGGTCGCCGCCGCGGTCGCGCTCGGGCTGCTCGCGATGGGTGTCGGCATCCTGCGGTTCGTGTTTCTCGGCCGCGTGCTCGCGCTCGTCTTTGCCGGCGCGCCGGCGCGCGATATCGCCGAAACCGCCGTTGCAACCGCGGCCTGCGTGCTGCTGCGCGCATGGCTCGACCATCGTCGCACGGTGCTCGCGCAGCACACGGCCGGGCGCGTACAGTCCACGCTGCGCGCGCGGCTGTTCGACCGGATCGCGGCGCTCGGCCCCGCATGGTTCAGCGGCGAGCGCACGGGCGGCGTGATGCTGGCCGTCGTCGACGGCGTCGAGCAGCTGCAGACCTTCTTCGGCGTCTACCTGCCGCAGCTCGTGATCGCCGCGTGCGCGCCGGTGATGATCTTCGCGGTGCTCGCATGGTGGGACGTGCCGACGGCCGCGATCCTGCTGGTCGCGGCGCTCGTCACGCTCGCGCTGCCGCAACTCGTGCATCGCGCCGACCGGCGCGCGGCGCTCGCCCGCTCGGCCGCGTTCAAGGCGTTCGGCGAGGAGTTTCTCGACGCGGTGCAGGGCCTGCCGACGCTGAAGGCGTTCGGGCAGAGCGGCGCGTTCGGCGCGAAGCTGGCGGCGAAGGCGCGCGCATTGTCCGACAGCACGTTCTGGGTGCTCGCGCTCGGGCTGCTGACGCGGCTCTTCACCGATCTCGGCACGGGCCTCGGCGCGGCGGCGGCGATCGCGGTCGGCGCATGGCGCGTGCGCCACGGCGACATGAGCCTCGAGGCGCTGCTGATCGTGCTGATGGCCGGCAGCGAAATCTTCCGGCCGCTGCGCGACCTGCGCGGCGTGCTGCACCAGGGGATGATCGGCCAGTCGGCGGCGAACGCGATTCACGCGCTGCTCGATGCGGGCAGCGACACGCCGGCCGCCGCGGCGCCGCGCGTGCCGCACCTGCGGCCGGAGATCGTGTTCGACGGCGTCAGCTTCGCGTATCCGGGGCGTCGCGCGGATGCGCATGCGGCGCTGGGCTTCACGGTGCGCGAAGGCGAGACGGTCGCGATCGTCGGCCCGAGCGGCGCGGGCAAGTCGACCATCGTGCGCCTGCTGCTGCGCCAGCACGATGCGCAGGGCGGCACGATCCGCATCGGCGGGCACGACGTGCGCACGCTCGACGCCGATCAGGTGCGCGAGATGATCGCGGTGGTCGCGCAGGACGCGACGCTGTTCGACGGCAGCGTCGCCGACAACCTGCGGCTCGGCCGTCCCGACGCGAGCGACGCGGACATGATCGCGGCCGCGCGAGCCGCCAACGCGCACGATTTCATCTCGGCGCTGCCCGACGGCTATGCGACGCGCATCGGCGAACGCGGGCTGATGCTGTCGGGCGGCCAGCGCCAGCGAATCGCGATCGCGCGCGCACTGTTGCGCGATGCGCCGATCCTGCTGCTCGACGAGGCGCTGTCGTCGGTCGATGCGGAGAACGAAGCGCTGATCCAGCAGGCGCTCGACCGGCTCACGCGCGGGCGTACGACGCTCGTGCTCGCGCACCGGCTGTCCAGCGTGATCGGCGCCGATCGCATCCTGGTGCTCGACCAGGGGCGGGTGGTCGACGCGGGCACGCACGCGGAACTGATCGCGCGCGACGGCCCGTATCGCCAGCTGATGGGGCCGCAGCTGGAGGCAGCCGCCGAAGCCGTCGGCACGGCCGCGATGGCCGGCGGCGCGGGCGCGCGTGCTGCATCGGGCCCGCAGGTCAGGCCGCTGAACGACGACGCGGCGACGATCGGCTGGCCCGAAACGCTGCGCGCGCTGCTGCGCTTCGTCGGTCCGTGGAAGGGCAAGGTCGTGTTGACCGTGCTGTTCGGGATCGGCCGCGTGCTCGCGTTCATCGGCGTCGGCGTGATCGGTGCGCGGGTGGTCGGCGGCGTGTCGGACGGGCACGCGAACGGCGCGCTCGTCGCGGCGCTGCTGGTCGTCGCGCCGGTCGCGGCGGTGCTGCACTGGCTCGAATCGTGGCTCGCGCACGACATCGCGTACCGGCTGCTCGCCGAGATGCGCATCGCGCTGTTCGCGACGCTCGAACGGCTCGCGCCGGCCGGTTTGCTGCGGCGCCGTTCCGGCGATCTGGTCGCGCTCGCGACGCAGGACGTCGAGACCGTCGAATACTTCTATGCGCATACGCTCGCGCCGGCGTTCGTCGCGGTGCTGGTGCCGGCCGGCGTGCTGGTGCTGCTCGCGTCGGTCGCCTGGCCGCTCGCGCTGGTGTTGCTGCCGTTCCTGCTGTGGGCCGGGCTGGCGCCCGTGCTGGCGCGGCGCGACGTCGACCGGCTCGGCACCGGCGCACGCGAGGCGCTCGGCCTGCTCGGCGCGCACCTGACCGAAACGATCCAGGGGCTCGCGGAACTGACTGCGTTCCAGGCACTCGCGCGTCGGCGTGCCGCGTTCGTCGCGCAAGCCGACGCGTACCGGCAGCAGCGCGCGAAGCTGCTCGACGATCTGTCGGCGCAGAGCGCCGCGCTCGAAGTCGCGAGCGGGCTCGGCGGGCTGGCCGTCGCGGCGCTCGGTGCGCTGCTGTGCGCGCGCGGCTGGTTCGCGCACGAAGCGTTGCCGCTGCTGGTGCTGGTCGCGGTGGCCGCCTTCATGCCGGTGGCCGAGATCGGCCAGGTCGCGCGGCAGCTGGCCGACACGATTGCATCGACGCGGCGCTTGCGCGCGCTCGAGAAGGAGCCGGTGACGGTCGTCGACGGCGCGCATGCGCTGTCCGGCGACGCGACCGTGCGGTTCGAGAACGCGGGCTTCACGTACCCGGGCCGCGGCGTGCCGGCGATCGATCGCGTGAGTTTCGAGGTGCCGCCCGGCAGCACGGTCGCGCTGGTGGGCGCATCGGGCGCCGGCAAGTCGACCGTCGCGAGCCTGCTGCTGCGCTTCTGGGATCCGCAGCACGGGCGCGTGACGCTGGGCGGCGTCGACCTGCGCGATCTGCGGCTCGACGATCTGCGCCGGCACATCGCGCTGGTTGCGCAGGATACCTATCTGTTCAACGACACGCTCGAGGCGAACATCCGCCTCGCAGCGCACGATGCATCGGACGAGGACGTCCGGCGCGCGATCGACCACGCGGCGCTGGGCGCATTCGTCGCGCGGCTGCCCGACGGGCTCGAGACGCGGGTCGGCGAGCGCGGCGTGCAGCTGTCCGGCGGACAGCGCCAGCGCGTCGCGATCGCCCGTGCGTTCCTGAAGGATGCGCCGGTGCTGATCCTCGACGAAGCGACGTCCCACCTCGACACGATCAGCGAGCAGCAGATCCGCGCGGCGCTGGAGGATCTGATGGCGCAGCGGACGTCGATCATCATCGCGCACCGGCTGTCGACCGTGCGCAACGCGGACACGATCCTCGTGCTCGAGCACGGCAGGATCATCGAGGCGGGAACGCATGCGGCGCTGATCGCGCGGCAGGGTGCGTATGCGCGGCTGGTTTCGCATCAGGCGAGCGGGGTGGCGGCGTAACGTCGCGTTGAAGTCATGCCGGGCGGCGTTGCCGCTCGCGGTTCATTCCGTTCGTTGAGCGGCGGCGGTTGCCGGCAAATACCGCTCGCCCGCCTCATCCCCGAGTCCAGGGCCCGCCGCGCGCTCCCGCCGTCATTCCCCCGCCTTTTCCTCTGACCAATCCCGCCCGTCCCGCGCGGGTTTGTCTCGATGCAATTACTTGTTGCGCGTTTTTTTGTTGTCGTAGTATCCGTGTTGACAACACTTGTTGCACTAAGGTCTAATTCAACATCGCATGTTGCGGTGCGGCTTGATGTCGTCGTTCCCCGGCCAGCCGGCCGGTTACATCGCTCAACCATGCGGAGAAAAGCCATGAGTCGTCGTTCCTTCCTGAAAGCCGTCGCGGTGGTCGCCGCGCTCGGCGCCAGCATCGCGCACGCGGATACCAAGACGCTCGTCGTCGGGACCGATACGTCGTTCATGCCGTTCGAGTTCAAGCAGGGCGACAAGTACGTCGGCTTCGATCTCGACCTGTGGGCGGAGATCGCGAAGGACCAGGGCTGGAAATACACGATCCAGCCGATGGATTTCGCGGGCCTGATCCCGGCGCTGCAGACGCAGAACATCGACGTCGCGCTGTCGGGGATGACCATCAAGGAAGAGCGCAAGAAGGCGATCGACTTCTCCGCGCCGTACTACGACAGCGGGCTCGCGGCGATGGTGCAGGCCGACAATACGTCGATCAAGTCGATCGACGACCTGAACGGCAAGGTGATCGCCGCGAAGACGGGCACCGCGACGATCGACTGGATCAAGGCGCACCTGAAGCCGAAGGAGATCCGCCAGTTCCCGAACATCGACCAGGCGTACCTCGCGCTCGAGGCCGGCCGCGTCGACGCGGCGATGCACGACACGCCGAACGTGCTGTTCTTCGTGAACAACGAAGGCAAGGGCAAGGTGAAGGTCGCGGGCCAGCCGGTGAGCGGCGACAAGTACGGGATCGGCTTCCCGAAGGGCAGCCCGCTCGTGCCGAAGGTCAACGCGTCGCTCGTGAAGATCAAGTCCGACGGCCGCTACGCGCAGATCTACAAGAAGTGGTTCGGCGCCGAGCCGCCGAAGCTGTGAGCGTGACGGCGCAACAGGGCGCGGCCGGGCGGCCGCGCCGGTCTTGAATCGAACGGGGAGCGACACGTGAATTTCGATTGGTCGGCGATCTGGGCGGCGTTGCCGGACCTGATGGACGGGGTCCGGTTGACGGTGTTCATCGCATTTTTCGGGCTGGTGGGCGGGTTCGTCGTCGGGATGATCGCGGGCATGTTCCGCGCATACGGACCGAAGGCGATGAACGTGCTCGCACAGGTTTATATTGAACTGATCCGCGGTACGCCGATCGTCGTGCAGGTGATGTTCCTGTACTTCGCGCTGCCGCTGCTCGCGCATATCCGCATCGACGGACTGACGGCCGCGATCATCGCGATCACGGTGAATTCCGGCGCGTATCTCGCGGAAGTGGTGCGCGGCGCGCTGCTGTCGATCCCGAAGGGGCTGACGGAAGCGGGGCTCGCGATGGGCCTGTCGATGCCGCGCGTGCTGCTGAAGGTGGTCGGGCCGCTCGCGTTCCGCCGGCTGATTCCGCCGCTCGGCAACCAGTGCATCGTGAGCCTGAAGGACACGTCGCTGTTCATCGTGATCGGCGTCGGCGAACTGACGCGCAAGGGACAGGAAATCATTGCCGGCAATTTCCAGGCCGTCGAAATCTGGACCGCGGTGGCCATCATCTACCTGATGCTGACCGGCGCGATGACGCTGACGCTGCGGCTCGTCGAAAAGCGCATGAGGATCCTATGAGCATGATCGAATTCCAGAACGTGTCGAAGAGCTTCGGCCATGTGCCGGTGCTCAAGCATATCGACCTGAAGATCGACGCGGGCGAAGTCGTGGTCGTGATCGGTCCGTCGGGCTCGGGCAAGTCGACGATGTTGCGCTGTATCAACGCGCTCGAGAAAATCACCGGCGGCGAGCTGCTGGTCGACGGCCAGAGCGTGCGCGGCAACGCATCGACGATTCGCAACATCCGGCTCGAGGCCGGCATGGTGTTCCAGCAGTTCAACCTGTTTCCGCAGATGACCGCGCTCGAGAACGTGATGTTCGGGCCGATCCAGGTGCGCGGCGCGTCGCGCGCCGACGCGCGCGACCAGGCGATGGCGCTGCTCGACAAGGTGGGCCTCGAATCGCGCGCGAATCATTACCCGTCGGAGCTGTCGGGCGGCCAGCAGCAGCGTGTCGCGATCGCGCGTGCGCTCGCGATCCGGCCGCGGCTGATGCTGTTCGACGAGCCCACCTCCGCGCTCGATCCGGAATTGCGCCACGAAGTGCTGAAAGTGATGCAGGATCTCGCAACCGAAGGGATGACGATGATCGTCGTCACGCACGAGATCGGCTTCGCGAAGCGGGTCGGCACGCGGCTCCTGTTCATGGATCAGGGCGGCATCGCCGAGGACGGCCATCCGGTCGACCTGATCGACCGGCCGCCGACACCGCGCCTCAAGGAATTCCTGAAACACGTGTCCTGAACGAAACCGAATTGCCCGACATGCCGCTTTCCCTTTCTCCCGTCATCGCCGGCACGCCATTCGACATCGGCGTGCGTCTCGGCGAGCTTGCCCGCCCCGTGTTCGATGCGTACATGCAGCAGAGCAGCGCATGGCAGGCCGTGCGCCGCTGGCGCGGCCATCCGTTCGTCGCCGCGCTGCGGCAGGCCGCGCTGGCCGCGTACCCCGACCTCGTCGCGGAACTGGACGGGATCGCGGCGGGCGTCGGCTGGCCGGCGGAGGACATCTTCCTGTGGAACTGCCGCGGCGAACTGATCCATAACGCGCCGGACGGCTGCACGACGCTCGCCGGGCGCGACGCGCACGGCACGCGCTGGATCGCGCACAACGAGGACGGCGATCCGTACCTGCGCGAGCGCTGCCTGCTGGTCGACGTGCAGCCGCAGGGCAAGCCGGGCTTCATCAGCTTCTATTACCCGGGCTCGCTGCCCGGCCATACGTTCGCCGCGAACCGCGCGGGCATCGCGCAGGCGATCAACAACCTGCGGATCCGCACGCCCGCGGCCGGCGTGCCGCGGATGATCCTCGCGCGTGCGGTGCTCGATGCGACGTCGCTCGACGCAGCCGCCGACGCGCTGCGCACCCATGCGCGCGCGAGCGGCTTTCACCACACGCTCGGCGCGACCGGCGATACGCGGCTCCTGAGCATCGAGGCGAGCGTCGCGCGCTGTTCGGTCGTCGACGTTTCGCAACTCAGCGGCCACGCGAATCATCTCGTGCATCCGGGCTGCGAGGCAGAAGCGCAGATCGTCACGCAATCGTCCGGCGATCGCCAGCGGCGCGTCGATGCGCTGACGCCGGCCATCGATGCGATCGACGAAGCCGCGCTGCTGCGCGTGCTCGGCGATCGCGCACCGGAAGGGCTGCCGATCTATCGCGACGATCCGGCCGATCCCGACGACGAAAACACGCTGGCGACCGCCGTGTTCGCGATTCGCGACACCGCGATCGACTTCACCGTTCATCAACACGGCACGCAGCGCTTCGCGACGCGCATCGTGCCGTCCGCGCACGCGCCCCGCGCGTCCTGACCATGAGGCAACGCATGACGACCGTTTTCCATCGCGCTCCGCGCGCCACCTTGCCCGTCGCCGTCGCAGGCGACGGCATCGAGATCATCGATTCGACCGGCAAACGCTATATCGACGCATGCGGCGGCGCGGCCGTGTCGTGCCTCGGGCACAGCAACCAGCGCGTGATCGATGCGATCAAGCGGCAGGCGCAGCAACTGCCGTATGCGCATACGTCGTTCTTCACGACCGAGGTGGCCGAGGAGCTGGCCGACCGGCTCGTCGAGGCCGCGCCGGCCGGCCTCGAACACGTGTATTTTGTGTCGGGCGGATCGGAGGCGGTCGAAGCCGCATTGAAGCTTGCGCGCCAGTATTTCGTCGAAAAGGGCGAGCCGCAACGCCGCCATTTCATCGCACGCCGCCAGAGCTATCACGGCAACACGCTCGGCGCACTCGCGATCGGCGGCAACGCATGGCGGCGCGAGCCGTTCCTGCCGCTGCTGATCGAAGCGCACCACGTGAGCCCGTGCTATGCGTATCGCGACCAGCAGGCGGGAGAAACCGACGAAGCGTATGCGCAGCGCCTGGCCGACGAACTGGAGCAGAAGATCGTCGAACTCGGCGCGGAAAACGTCGCGGCGTTCGTCGCGGAGACGGTGGTCGGCGCGACGGCCGGCGCGGTGCCGCCGGTGCGTACCTACCTGAAGAAGATCCGCGCGGTGTGCGACAAGTACGGCGTGCTGCTGATTCTCGATGAAATCATGTCGGGGATGGGGCGTACCGGTTACCTGTTCGCATGCGACGAAGACGGAGTCGCGCCCGACCTGCTGACGATCGCGAAAGGGCTCGGCGCGGGTTACCAGCCGATCGGCGCGACACTGGTAAGCGATCGCATCTACCGGACGATCGTCGACGGCTCGGGCTTCTTCCAGCACGGCCACACGTATCTCGGCCACGCAACCGCCTGTGCGGCCGCGCTCGAAGTGCAGCGCGTGATCGCCGAAGAGAAGCTGCTCGACAACGTGCAGGCGCGCGGCGAGCAACTGCGGGCGTCGCTGCGCGAGCAGTACGGTGCGCATCCGCATGTCGGCGACGTGCGCGGCCGCGGGCTGTTCGTCGGCGTCGAGCTCGTGCGCGATCGCGACAGCAAGGCGACGTTCGATCCCGCGCTGAAGCTGCATGCGGCGGTCAAGCGCGAGGCGATGCAGCGCGGCCTGATGGTGTATCCGATGGGCGGCACGATCGACGGCGTGCACGGCGATCACATCCTGGTCGCGCCGCCGTTCGTCTGCACCGCGCAGCAGATCGACACGATCGTCGAGCGGCTGTCCGGCGCGATCGACGCGGCACTCGCGTCGGCCGGCGCGTGAATCACGACCTCACCGAACCCTCGCCATGACTGACAGACTGCCTCCCTTCGATCCCGCATCGGCCACCGACGAGCAGAAGGCCGTGCTCGCGGACATTCTCAGCGGCCCGCGCGGCAACCTGAACGGGCCGTTCCTCGGCTGGATCGCGAGCCCCGAGCTTGCGCAGCACGCGCAGCGGCTCGGCGCGTTCTGCCGCTATCGCACGGGTTTGCCGCTGCGGCTGTCGGAACTCGCGATTCTCGTGACGGCCGCGCGCTGGCGCTCGCAGGCCGAGTGGCACATCCACCATCCGATCGCGCTCGATGCCGGCGTGCCGGCCGCGACGGCCGAAGCGATCCGCCGTGGCGTCGAGCCGACATTCGAATCGGACGACGATGCGCTGATCCATGCGTTCGCGACCGAGCTGTACGACACGCGGCGCGTGAGCGACGCGACGTTCGCGCGCGCGCAGGCGCGATTCGGCCACGAGACCGTGGTGAACCTCGTCGCGCTGCTCGGCTATTACGCGCTCGTGGCGATGACGCTCAACACGTTCGGTATGCGCGCTGACGGACAAACTGAGTTACCGTTTCCGGAATAATCGCCGCATGCACGCGGGTCGGCAGCATGCCGCGCGCGCAATCCGGTTGCGTCGAAAAGCCCGTCGGCACGGGCTTTTCGGTGTGCCGGCCTGATTCGATCGGCAACCTCTGCGCGTCTTGCCGACGCACCTCGCACCGCCTGCGCTTCAGCGCAGGAAATTTTCCCCGTACCTAGAATTCCGTAAAACAACTTACGGGGGAAATATCGATGCGCTGGGTCCTGTTGATCGTGTTCATTGCGTGTGTCGTCCATACGCACCGGCGCGGCAAGGTTCGGCACAGGTTGTTCAGGCAACTATCCGATCACTCGACCTTCACCGCGCCGCTGAACTGCTTTTCCTACGCGTTCTCGTCGGTGCCGACCACGCCGTTTCTCGACACGCGGCACTTTCCGGAACTCGCCGTGCTGCAGCGCGAATGGCGGACCTTCCGCGAGGAGGCGCTCGCGTTGCGCGATGCCAGCCGGATCAAGGCGTCGGGCGAGTACAACGACATCGGCTTCAATTCGTTCTTTCGCAACGGCTGGAAGCGCTTCTATCTGAAGTGGTACGACGCGCCGCATCCGTCCGCGCAGGCGCTGTGTCCGCGCACGGTCGAGATTCTGTCGCGGATTCCGTCGATCAAGGCCGCGATGTTCGCGCAGTTGCCGCCGGGCGGCAAGCTCGGCCTGCATCGCGATCCGTATGCGGGCTCGCTGCGCTACCACCTCGGGCTGGACACGCCGAACGACGACGCGTGCCGGATCGTCGTCGACGGCGAGTCGTATGCATGGCGCGACGGCGAGGCCGTGATGTTCGACGAGACCTATCTGCACTGGGCCGAGAATCGCACCGCGCACGATCGCGTGATCCTGTTCTGCGACATCGACCGCCCGATGAAATATCGTTGGGCGCAGCGCATCAACGATGCGTTCGGGCACCTGCTGATGCGCGCGGCCGCGTCGCCGAACGAAACGGGCGACCGCACGGGCGGGCTCAATCATGCATTCAAGTACCTGTATGCGATTCGCCGCGCCGGCAAGCGGCTGAAGGCGTGGAATCGCACCGTGTACTACGTCGTCAAGTGGGCGCTGTTCGGCGGGATCGCGGTCGCGATCTTCTGCATCTGATGGCGAAAGGCAGACGGTGCCGAACCGTCAGACGATAGGGCGCGCAGCATCATACGGCCTCCGCGCTCTTGGGGTCGACGTCAATGCAACCAATTGTATTCGTGCGGGATCATGCGCGAACGCACGCGTATCATGGCTTGTTCACGTCGATTTGGATCGGTGAGCAAGCATGACTCGTACCCGTAAGACATTGATGATCGCCGGCGGTCTGCTGGTTGCCGCGGCAGGCAGCGGCTACGTGATGCTCCTGCGTGCGGACCACCGCGCGATCGCGGAAGCCGGCATCGGCGATGCCGCAGCACCTGCCGCCGCCGTGACCGCGGCGAACGACGGTCACACCGCACAAGGCACGATCGCGCCGCCCGCGCCCGTCGCCGTCCCGTCCGCGCATGTGGACGAGGCGGTGCCGCAACCAGCGGCCGTAGCGCCGCCTGCCGCGGCCGCTGCGCGTACGAATGCGGCACCGGCCTCCGCCGCCGTCGCGCCGGTCATCGCCGCACCGGCGAAACCGGCAAAACCGGCGAAGCCGAGTGCGCCGCCACCGACCGTCCATGTCGTGACGGTCGAGCCGGAGGATGCGACCCCGCCTAAGGCCAAGCCCGCGCAACCTGTACAAGCGCCGGTACAAGCAGCGCAACCGGCCCAGCCGGCGCAATCTGCGCAATCGGCACCGCCGGCCCAGGCTGCGCAGGCAGCCCGGCCGAGCCAGCAGGCGGCGTATCAGCCTCCGCAGCACGCCGCGCGCAAGCGCGACGGGCTCGAGCGGCACGCGGCAGCACCGTCCGCCAGGAAATCCGAAACCCCTGAAACCGCTGCGCTCGTGCGTGAATCGGCGAAGCTTGATCCGTCGTTGCCGGCGCCGCAATACGTGGCGACGCCGAGCGGCGATCGGCAGCACACGTCGGCGGGGGCGAATTCGGTCGCTGCCGCGATGACCGACCAGCTGGTCAGGCAGTCGAGCAATATCAAGGCGCCTGCACCGGCGAACGCCGGGCCCGGCGCGACCCAGTGAGCAGGGCGCCGCAGCGCGCGCGCCGTGCTGCTCCGCACCGGATGAAAAAGAGCCCCGCACGCCGACCAGGGCATGCGGGGCCAAGAGAGACGAACCTGTGCGGTGCGTCGCGCGTTACGCGGCGATCGCTTCTTCGGCCTGCGGCGCGTCGGCCGTAGCCGGCGTCGCGTCCTGCCGGATCAGGTGATCGAACGCGCCGAGCGATGCCTTCGCGCCTTCGCCCACCGCGATCACGATCTGCTTGAACGGCACCGTCGTCACGTCGCCGGCGGCAAACACGCCCGGCACCGACGTCGCACCGCGCGCATCGACGACGATCTCGCCGTGCTTCGACAGTTCGACCGTGCCCTTCAGCCATTCGGTGTTCGGCACGAGGCCGATCTGCACGAACACGCCTTCGAGATCGACCCGCTTCGTTTCGCCCGAACGCAGATCCTTGTAGACGAGCCCGTTCAGCTTGCTGCCGTCGCCGGTCAGCTCGGTCGTCTGCGCCTGCGTGACGATCGTCACGTTCGGCAGGCTGCGCAGCTTGCGCTGCAGCACTTCGTCCGCGCGCAGTTGCGCACCGAATTCGATCAGCGTGACGGCTTTCACGATGCCGGCCAGGTCGATCGCGGCCTCGACGCCCGAGTTGCCGCCGCCGACCACCGCGACGCGCTTGCCCTTGAACAGCGGGCCGTCGCAGTGCGGGCAGTACGCGACTCCGCGGTTGCGGTATTCGCGCTCGCCCGGCACGTTGATTTCGCGCCAGCGCGCGCCGGTCGCGAGGACGATCGTCTTCGCCTTCAGCACCGCGCCGTTCGCCAGGCGGATCTGATGCACGTCGCCCGGAATCAGCGCGTCGGCGCGCTGCACGTCCATGATGTCGACGTCGTACTGCTTCACGTGCTGCTCGAGCGCCGCGGCGAACTTCGGCCCTTCGGTTTCCTGCACCGACACGAAGTTCTCGATCGCCATCGTGTCGAGCACCTGGCCGCCGAAACGCTCGGCGACGACGCCCGTCGCGATGCCCTTGCGCGCCGAGTAGATTGCCGCGGCCGCACCGGCCGGGCCGCCGCCGACGATCAGCGTGTCGAATACCGGCTTGTTCTCGAGCGACTTCGCGGCGCGCTCGCCCGCGCCCGTGTCGAGCTTCGCGAGGATTTCCTTCACGCTGCTGCGGCCCTGGCCGAACGATTCGCCGTTCAGGAACATCGTGGGCACGGCCATGATCTGGCGTGCGTCGACTTCGTTCTGGAACAGCGCGCCGTCGATCGCGACGTGGCGGATGCGCGGGTTGATCAGCGACATCACGTTCAGCGCCTGCACGACCTCCGGGCAGTTCTGGCACGACAGCGAGAAATACGTCTCGAACGCGTAGTCGCCGTCGAGCGCGCGGATCTGTTCGATCACGTCGTCGTCGAGCTTGACCGGATGGCCGCCCGTCTGCAGCAACGCGAGCACGAGCGACGTGAATTCATGGCCCATCGGGATGCCGGCGAAGCGGATGCCGGCCGGCTTGCCGGGTTCGCCGATCGAGAACGACGGCTTGCGCTCGGCATCGTCGCGGCGTTCGGTCACGGTCACGCGCGACGTCAGCGATGCAATCTCGTTCAGCAGCGCAAGCAGTTCCTGCGATTTCGCGCTGTCGTCGAGCGACGCGACGAGTTCGATCGGGCGCGTGATCTTTTCGAGGTACGCTTTCAGTTGGTTCTTGAGATTGGCGTCGAGCATGGCGTTTCGGATTCCGTATTGATTTGGCTGCTCGGGCACGTCGTGCCGGAGGAGAGGGCGGGCCGCGCGAGGCGGCGGCCCGGCTGGGTGCTCGTTGGGCGCCTCGAGCGAGGCGCGCCGGGCGACCCTTAGATCTTGCCGATCAGGTCGAGCGACGGGGTCAGCGTTTCCGCACCCGGCGTCCACTTGGCCGGGCACACTTCACCCGGGTGTGCCGCGATGTATTGCGCAGCCTGCACCTTGCGCAGCAGTTCGCCGGCGTCGCGGCCGATGCCGTTGTCGTGGATTTCGCACAGCTTGATCTCGCCTTCCGGGTTGATCACGAACGTGCCGCGCAGCGCCATCCCTTCTTCTTCGATCAGCACGTCGAAGTTGCGCGACAGCGTGAGCGTCGGGTCGCCGATCATCGGGTACTTGATCTTGCCGATCGTGTCCGACGTGTCGTGCCATGCCTTGTGCGTGAAGTGCGTATCGGTCGACACGCCGTAGATTTCGACACCCAGCTTCTGGAATTCCGCGTAGCGGTCGGCGAGGTCGCCCAGCTCGGTCGGGCAGACGAACGTGAAGTCGGCCGGGTAGAACACGACGACGGACCATTTGCCCTTGAAGTTCTCTTCGGTCACGGGCACGAAATCGCCGTTGTGGTATGCGGTTGCCTTGAACGGTTTGATTTGGGTGTTGATGATCGGCATCTTGCGAGTTCCTTTGCTTGGGTGTTGATGAAGTGTTGCCAGTATCCGGGTTCACCCTTGGTTTGTGAAATTGCTTGTTTCAATCCGCGGCATCGGGAATTTCTATCTGCGTCCGGCCCCGTCGCGGCGGCCCGTCCGGGCGGCCCGTGTCATCCGGGCCGGGCCTTCCGGCGGATTTCGGCCCGCCGGCGCTTCTGACACATTGGGGGTGCGGGAGGGCGCGGCGCCGGGAAAGGGTGCCGCGCCCCGCGCCAGGGTCCGGCGCCCGTTCTGCACGAACGGCCGCGCGGTCGTTCGATACTCCCCGTCCCACTGCCGCCATGAACCTCTTTTCCGGATGCGCCGCGTGCGCGCTGCTTGCCTGGTTCCGCGAGTTCGTCTCCGAGCGGCGATGCCTGCATCGGCTCTTGCGCCGTGCGGCCTGCGTACTCGTGACCGTGTCGTGCGCCGCGCCGGCGCTGGCCCTCGATGAGTCCGCGCCGGCGGCGCCCGCAGCGGTGACGGCACCCGCCACCACGGCGACCGGGCTCGTGCAGATGCCCGACGGCCGGCTGCTCGCGCCGGAGTTCGCCCGCATCGTCACGCGCGGGACGCTCGTCGTCGCGGTGCTCGGCGTCGATCAGCCGCCGTTCTTCATGTCGCGCAACGGCGCATTGGCGGGCGTCGACATCGACCTCGCCGACGAGCTCGCCAAAAAGCTCGGCGTGCCGGTGCAGTTCGACCGCGATGCGCGCACGTTCGACGACGTCGTGCATCTGCTCGCGACCGGGCAGGCCGACGTCGCGATCAGCAAGCTGTCGCGTACGTTGCCGCGGGCGCAGGTGGTGCGCTTCAGCACGCCGTACATCAGCCTGCGGCGCGCGCTGCTGATCAACCGCGTCGGCTTCGCCGAACTCGCGAAAGGGCGGCCGCTGCCTGAAGTTGTGCGCGACTATCGCGGCACGATCGGCGTCGTCGCGGGGTCGGCCTACGCCGAATACGCGCGCAACGATTTCCCGGCCGCGCGGGTGCGCACCTATCCGAGCTGGCCGGCGACGCTCGACGCGCTGAACGCCGGCGCGGTCACGGCCGTGTATCGCGACGAGCTCGCGATCAAGCTCGTGATGCAGGACGACCCGACCGCGCCGATCCGGCTGCGCGTCGCGACCTTCGACGACCTCACCGACGCGCTTGCCGTCGGCGTGCCGGTGTCCATGCCGACGCTGCTTGCGTTCGTCAACCAGTTCCTGGCCGAGCGCAACAAGCGGCTCGACGTGAAATCCCTGCTCGATGCGATGGGTCACTGACATGAACATGAACGAGAACATCAGGATCACACCGCGCATCGAGCGGCTGCATGCGCTCGCGATCCATCCGTTGACGGTCTTTGGCAGCCTCGCGCTCGGAATCGTGGCGGGCGTGTTGTGGCCGGCGGCCGCGCCGCAATTCGACTACGTGGGCCAGGTGTACGTCGGCCTGCTCAAGATGACGGCGCTGCCGTTTATGACGGCCGCGGTGATCTTCAGCCTGCAGCGGCTGCTGCGCGACGGCAACGCGTCGGATCTCGTGCTGCGCGTGATCACGATCTTCAGCTGCGTGTCGGTATTCGTCGTCGCGGTCGGCGCGGTCGTGCTGGTCGCGATGCGGCCGGGCGAGCACCTGTCGACCGCGACGCTGAAGGCGTTCGGCGCGCTGGTCGGCAGCGACGGCGCGGCGAGCGATACCGTGATGACGCTGTACGGCAGCGATCCCGCGGAGAAGTCGTCGGGCCTCGCCGACATGCTGATCGCGCTGGTGCCCGGCAACTTCTTCGCGGCGCTCGCGAGCGGCGACACGCTGAAGGCGCTGGTGTTCTCGCTGTTCTTCGGGTTCGCGTCGGGGCGCGTGCCGCCCAGCATCTCGGCGGCGCTGAGCCAGACGCTGGAGACCGTCTATTGCACGTGCCAGAAGATCATGCACTGGCTCGCGTATCCGACGCCGATCGTGCTGTTCTGCGGCGGCGCCGCGCAGATCGGCACGTCGGGGTTCGGGCCGCTCGAGGCGATGGTCCGCTTCGTCGCCGCGTTCGCCGTCGTCGCGCTCGTGCTGATCGCGGCGGCGATCGTCGTGATCTGGAAGCGCTCGGGCGCGACGCTGGGCGGGACGCTCGCCGGCTTGCGCACGCCGTTCGCGATGGCACTCGCCACGCGCAGCAGCGTGGCCTGCATGCCGAGCATGATCGAGTGTCTGGCCGACGGCTTCGGCTTTGCCCGCGCGCGCGTCGAGCTGGTCGTGCCGCTCGCCGTGTCGCTGCTGCGCGTCGGGCCGATGGTCTATTACGCGAGTGCGACGCTGTTCGTCGCGCAACTCTACGAACGGTCGCTAGGCCCCGGCGAGCTGTGCGTCGTGCTGGTCGCGTCGGTGCTGGCCGGGTTCGCGTCGACGGGCACGTCGGGCGTCGTGACGGTGTCGCTCGCCGGCATGGTGTGCGCGGCGCTGCACCTGCCGTTCGAGGCCGCGTTCGTGCTGTTCGTGGCGGTCGATCCGTTCTGCGAGATGTTGCGGACGCTGTTGCTGGTGATCGGCAACTCGGCCGTCGTATCCGCGATCTGCGCGCGGCCGCCGCGCGCGTGAAGGAGACGTCATGGCACTCGTCGGCGTACTGGGCGGAATGGGGCCGCTGGCCACGGTCGACTTCATGCATCGCGTGATGCGCCTGACGCGTGCGCGCTGCGACCAGGAGCACTTGCCGATGGTCGTCGCGAACCTGACGCAGACGCCCGATCGTTCGCGCGCGATCATCGACGGCGGGCCCGATCCGCTGCCGGCGCTGCTCGATGGCGTCGCGCTGCTGAACCGCTGCGGTGTCGACGTGATTGCGATCCCGTGCAATTCGGCGCATCACTGGTATGCGCCGCTGCGCGAACGCAGCGCGGCGCCGATCCTGCATATCGTCGATGCGTCGGTGGCCGCGTTGCCGGCCGGCGTGCGGCGCGTCGCCGTGCTCGCCACGGGCGGCACGCTGGTGTCGGGCTTCTACCAGGCGGCGCTGCGTGCGCGCGGCTTCGAACCCGTAATGCCGGACGTGGCCGCGCAGCGCGACATCGCCGCGTGCATCGCGGCGGTCAAGGCGGGGAAGATCGATGCGTCGGTGCGGTGCCTGTCGCGCGCGCTCGCGACGCTGGCGCGACGGGACGTGGGCGTCGCGGTGATGGGCTGCACGGAAATCCCGATCGCCGCGCGGGCGGTGCGCGATGCGCCGTTTGCATTGGTCGACAGCACGAACGAGCTGGCGCGCGCGACGGTCGCCTATGCGGCCGAGCGCGGATGGGGGCGGGCGGTGTGACACGCGGCGACGGCGGGACGCGCGGCTGTCCGCCACGCATGACGGACGCCGCTCGCGCTAGATCGGATACGGCGCGCGGACGCCCGGTTCGGTGACCGGAAAATCCTTCGTGTTGCGCGACACGAGCAACAGGCCGTTCACTTGCGCCGATGCCCAGACGATCGCATCGGGCAGACGAATGCGACGTTCCTTGCGAATCGTTACGGCGCGGTTCGCCACCATGCTGTCGAGCGGGATGATGTCGAACGACGAAAGCCATGCGCGAATCGCCGCATCGTCGCTGGCCGTCGCGCCGACCATGACTTCCATCCAGGTCACGATGCTGATCGCCCGGTAGTCGTAGCGGGCCAGCTCCGCGCGCGCGGACTCCGCGCCGCCGAGATAGTCGATCAGGATGTTGGTATCGAAGAGGGCTCTTACCATTCCGCGCGCAATGCCTCCTGCCAGGCGAGCCCGTCGAGCGCACGCGCTTTCCAGAGACCGAACACGGCGTGGGCATGGGGCGGCCGTTGCTGCACCTGCACGAGGCAGGCCTCGGCCGGAAGCGCGCGGCCCGCATACCCGGCCGCGCTTTGAGTGTCGATGTGTGCTTTTACCATTCCGAACGCAATGCCTCCTGATAGGTGAGCCCGTCGACCGCGCGATCCTTCCACAGGCCGAATACGTGATCGGCATGCGCGCGCTTGTGTTGCGCGATATACGCGTCGATCGCGTCGCGAATGATCGCGGCGCGAGGGCGTTGCTCAGTCTCGACGATGGCGGCCAGTTCGTCGAGCTGGCCATTCGACAGATCGATCAGGATACGGCTCATCGCAACCTCCGATATATGATATGCATATCATATATACGCATGCGGACGTCCGCAAGTCACCGGCTTGCCCGGCAAGCGCGCCGTTGCGCCGGCAGGCGGCGCAACGGCGGCTCAGGCGGCGATCTTCCTCAGCCAGTCGGCGAGCCGTCTCGCCCCGTCCGGCATGTCCGCATCCTCGCGCGTGCACAGGTAGTAGTCGCGCCCGTCGTCGAGCGCGTGGTCGAACAGCTTCACGAGTTCGCCGCTGGCCAGTTCGCGCTCGACCAGCGGCGCGCGCAGCAGCGCCGCGCCGAGATCCGCGCGCGCCGCGCTCAGCGTCAGTTGCCCGTCCTCGAACATCGGCCCCACCGCATGCGACACGTGCCGCACGCCGGCGCCCTGCAGCCAGTTGACCCAGGTGCTGCGATCCTCGTCGTGCACGAGCGGCGCCTGCGCGAGATCGGCCGGCGTGCGGAACGGCCCGTGGCGCTTCAGGAACGACGGGCTGCACATCGGCACCATCGCGCCCGGCAGCAGCCGCTCGCAACGGTAGCCGGGCCAGTCGCCGGTGCCGAAGCGGATCGACAGGTCGGACGCGTCGCTTCGATAGTTGCGGTGATGCGCGTACAGCACGGTCACGTCGACGTCGGTGTTCTCGGCGAGGAACGCATGCAGCCGCGGGATGAACCAGCCGATGCCGAGCAGCGGAATCAGGCTGATCGTGATCTGCCGCAGCGACGACCGGTCGCGCACGAAGCGCGTCGCGCTGCGCAGCACCGAGAACGCGGCGCTGATCGAGCGGTAGTAGTCGCGCCCCTCGTCGGTGAGCGCGAGCAGCCGGCCTTCGCGCACGGTCAGCGGCGTCTGGATGAACGCCTCGAGCAGCTGCAACTGGTGGCTGACCGCGGACGGCGTGATGTCGAGCTCGTGCGCGGCCGCGGTGACCGACCCGAGACGCGCGAATGCCTCGAACGCGCGGACGGCGCGTAACGGCGGATCGTGCGGCAATTGTTCGATATTTTTCATGTGTCGAATTTTATCGAAAAATCAGGGTAAGCGACAATGTAAAAATATCCTTTATTTACAGGCTATTGCGATATTGTGTCGGGAATGGCATAAGCATCCAACAATTGAATATTTGGGGTGAGAGTGCTGAATATTTAATATTTTTCATGTTTTGATTCGAATCCCCGAGCCCCGCACATGAAAATCGCCTTTCTTCCCGCCAGCTTCGCATTCTCCGCGGCCGCGCTGATCGCCGCCGTTCCCGCCTTCGCGCAGTCCGCGCCGCAGACGATCCTGATCGGTCTCGCCGCGCCGCTCACCGGCCCGTCCGCGCGGATCGGCAAGGATCTGCAAAACGGCGCGCAACTCGCGATCGACGACGCGAACGCGAAACATCCGAGCATCGGCGGCAAGCCGGTCGTCTACAAGCTCGTCGCGGCCGACGATCAATCCGACCCGCGCACGGCCGTCGCGGTCGCGCAGCAGCTCGTCGACCAGCACGTGATCGGCGTCGTCGGCCACTGGAACACGGGTTGCAGCGTGCCGGCGTCGCGCGTCTACCGCGATGCGGGCATTGCGCAGATCGCGCCGGCGTCCACCGGCCACCAATACACGCAGCAGGGCTACGCGACGGCGTTCCGCATCATGGGTCACGACGATGCGGGCGGCAATTTCACCGGCGCCTACGCGGTGAAGACGCTGAAGGCGAAGCGCATCGCGGTGATCGACGATCGCACGTCGTTCGGTGCAGGCCTCGCCGACCAGTTCATCAAGGGCGTGCAGGCGAACGGCGGCACGATCGTCGATCGCCAGTACGTGAACGACAAGACGACCGACTTCAGCGGCGTGCTGACCGCGGTCAAGGGCAAGCGCGCGGATCTCGTGTTCTTCGGCGGGCTCGACGCGCAGGCCGCGCCGATCGCGCGCCGGATGCGCCAGCTCGGTGTGAACGCGCCGCTGCTCGGCGCCGGCGGCTTCGTGAGCCAGACCTTCCTGTCGCTCGCGGGCAAGGACGGCGACGGCGTGACGGCGCTCGAACCGGGCCTGCCGCTCGACCGGATGCCGGGCGGCAAGGCGTTCGACGCCGAGTACCGCGCCCGCTTCAACGCGCCGATCGAACTGCATGCGCCGTTCGCGTACGACGCGGCGGCCACGCTGATCGCGGCCGCGCAAAAGGCCGGCACGACGCAGCCGGCGAAGCTGGTCGCGGCCGTGCGCGCGATCGACCGGCCCGGCGTGACCGGCCGGGTCGCGTTCGACGGCGAAGGCAACCTGAAGGACCCGGCATTCACGATCTACCAGGTGCGCGGCGGCAAGTGGACCGTCGTCGACGTGCTCGGCGGCGCGCACCCGGCAACGAAATAACGACGGAGACGAACCCCATGACCGACACCACCCACGCATCCGCGGCGGCACCCGAGGACACGCGCCTCGGCATCCTCGCGCGGCGCCGCATCGAAGCGGAAATCATCAAGCCGATCTACGAGATCATGAAGCGCGAATTCGGCACCGAGCGCGCGCAGGCCGTGATCGCGGAGGCCGTGCGCGGCGCGGCCGTCGACGCGGGCCGCACGTTCGCCGCGCAGGAGCCCGACGGCACGAGCGTGCAGTCGTTCATCGCGCTGCAGGTGCTGTGGGAGAAGGACGATGCGCTCGACGTCGAGGTGCGCCGCGCGGACGACACGCACTACGACTACGACGTGCATCGCTGCAGCTACGCGGAGATGTATCACGCGATGGGGCTCGGCGAGATCGGCCACCTGCTGAGCTGCGCGCGCGACAGCTACTTCATCGAGGGTTACGACCCGCGCATCGCGCTGACGCGCACGAGCACGATCATGCAGGGCGGCAAGCGCTGCGATTTCCGCTATGCGCTGCAGGCGGCGCCGCGCGACGACACCCCGGAGGCCGGCAATGCGTGACGACCTCGCGACCGCACCGCGCGTCGACGGCGCGCGCCTGTGGGCATCGCTCGAACGCATGGCGCAGATCGGGGCGACGCCGAAGGGCGGCGTCTGCCGTCTCGCGCTGACCGACCTCGACCGCGAGTCGCGCGACCTGTTCGTGCAGTGGGCGCGCGATGCCGGCTGCACGGTGCGGGTGGACCGGATGGGCAACGTGTTCGCGCGCCGCGCGGGCCGCAATCCCGACGCCGCGCCGGTGATGACCGGCTCGCACGCCGATTCGCAGCCGACGGGCGGCCGTTACGACGGCATCTACGGCGTGCTCGGCGGCCTCGAGGTCGTGCGCGCGCTGAACGACGCGGGCATCGAGACCGAGCGCCCGATCGACGTCGTGATCTGGACCAACGAAGAAGGTTCGCGCTTCGCGCCGGCGATGATCTCGGCCGGCGTGTTCTCGGGCGTCTATTCGCTCGAATACGGGCTGTCGCGCATCGACGGCGCGGGCAGGACGATCGGCGAGGAACTCGCGCGGATCGGCTACGCGGGCGCCGAACCCGTCGGCGGCTATCCGGTGCATGCCGCGTACGAACTGCATATCGAGCAGGGTGCGATTCTCGAACGCGCGGGCAGGACGATCGGCGTCGTGACGGCCGGGCAGGGGCAGCGCTGGTACGAGGTGACGCTCACGGGCGTCGACGCGCACGCGGGCACGACGCCGATGGAATTCCGGCGCGACACGCTGGTGGGTGCCGCGCGAATGATCGAATTCGTCGATGCGCTCGGCCGCCGCCATGCGCCGCACGCGCGCGCGACGGTCGGGATGATCGAGGCGCGGCCGAATTCGCGCAACACGGTGCCGGGCGGCTGTTTCTTCACGGTCGAGTTTCGCCATCCGGACGATGCGGTGCTCGACGAACTCGACGCGGCGCTGCGTGCGGAACTGGCGCGCGTCGCGGCCGACGCCGGGCTCGGCGCGCAGATCGAGCAGATCTTCACGTACCCGCCGGTGCCGTTCGCGCCGCGCTGCATCGACGCGGTGCGCGATGCGGCGCAGGCGCTCGGGCTGTCGCACATGGACATCGTGTCCGGCGCGGGCCACGACGCGTGCTACGTCGCACGCGTCGCGCCGACCGGCATGATCTTCGTGCCGTGCGTCGACGGGCTGAGCCACAACGAAGCCGAGGCGATCACGCCGGAATGGTCGGCGGCGGGCGCCGACGTGCTGCTGCGTGCGGTGCTGCAAAGCGCGCAGGAACCGGGCGCGTGACGCGCACCTGACGGGCGCGGCTTACTTGCCGGCCTTGCGCCGCGCCATGTACGCGAGGTACGCGACGATCTGGTCGAGTTCCCGGTCGCTCAACTGATCGGGCGGGAACGCCGGCATCGCGCGGCCCGGCCAGTCGCGCACCGCCGCCGGGTTGCGGATGTAGCGGCGCAGCGCGGCCGGCTGGAAGTAGTCGACCGGATTCATCGGTGCGTTCAGGTCGGGGCCGGCCTGGCTGCTGCCCGCGCCGTCGAGGCGGTGGCACGCGAGGCATTGCGTGACGAACAGCCGCTGGCCCGCCCGGGCCGCATCGTTCGCCGGCAACGCCGGATCGACGGCGAGCGACGGCCAGCGCGCGAGCGGCGACGATTGGATCGTGATGCGCACGATCTGATATGGCCACTGCTCGCCGCGCACCGACGACGCGTCCGGCCCGAGCCACACGAGATAGAACGGCCCCGCGCTGACCTGCTTGCCCGGCAGCTTCGGCCACGGGTGCGCGGGGTCCTCGATCGCGAGCCACGCGACGGCGCCGGCCGGCGCACGGCGGCGCGCGAGATCCAGCGGCAGTTGCGCGGCGAAACCGTCGGCCGCGCGCGTTTCGAGCACGCCGTCCGCCGGCAGCGGCGTGTCGCCGAGCAGGGCGGCGAACGGTACCGCGCGGAACGTCATCGGCCGGCCGTACGCGATGTCGCGCGGCACGCGGATGTCCGTCGCGTCGGCGCGCGCGAGCAGCGCCTGGCGCGTCAGGACGCGAGGCGTGCCGTCGGTTTCGAGTTCGAGCGCGCCCTGGGCGGACGCGCGCGTCGCGATCAGGCACACCGTCACCAGCAACAGCGAAAACCACCGGCGCTTCAGCATTCGTTCTCCGTGGGGGCGTTCCGGCGGCGGCAGAAAGGCGAGCGCCGCGGCCGAGGGATGGAATCGGGCGACAGTCTATCCGGTACGGGCGGCGCTGGCGACTTCGGCGCGGGAGCGGGGGCGGCACGAGGAAGCGGGCCCGGCTGCCGCTGCAAGTCCGACTACCGGGCGACTACCGGGCGACTACCGGGCGACTACCGGGCGCGGCCGATGCGCGCGTGGGATCGAACTGCCCGATTCGGGCAAAGGCGCGAACGCCTCGATCGAGCGCGTCGGGCCGGATCGACGTGCCGGGTTGCCGTCAATGCGTCGAACACTGCGCGTCGGCCTTCGGCAACGGCGTTTCCCGCGTCGTGTCGAAATCCGCCTCGCGTGTCCCGGACGGCGTCAGCGACACGAAATGCATCGTCCCGCCGCGTGCCGGGAACCCGGCGACGCCGGTCGAGCCCCACGGAATCGGCGAACGCTGCACGCCGCTCACCGACATGCCCGTCGGCGAAAGCGCCAGGGTCAGCAGCCGCCCGTCGCGGGTCGGCACATAGGCATGCGTGCCGTCGACACCGATCCCGGCCTCGCGCACCGACGCCGGCAGGCAGTCGAGCGTGGCCAGACGACGGCCGTCCGGGTCGATCAGCATCGCGACGCCGCGATTGTCCGCCGTCGTCGTGACGACGACGAAGCGGTCGACCGCCGGCACATACGCGGACGAATAGACGTAGTACTGGATCGTGCCGTTCAGCGGCCCGAGCATGTCGAGTTTCGCCGTGACCGGATCGAACATCGCGTATTCGAGCGTCGCGTCCGTGCTGCCCTCGATGTATTTTTGCCAGACCAGCAGCGCGCGCCGCGGCGAACCCGCGACCACGGGCCACCATTCGCGGCGGTGCGGCGCGACCGGCACATGGTTCACCACGCGTCCTTCGGCATCGTAGGTTTTCACGTAGACGCCGTTGCCGGTGCCGAGGTTGTCGACGCCGCCGCCGTCGATCCAGTCGGCGGAATAGAACACGACGAAGCTTTCGCCCACCGCGGCGACGTGGCCCGAGTGGCCGCCTGCTTCGACGTCGTTCGGGTAGGGCTTGACCGGCTTCAGGTCGCGCCGATAGACGCCGTATCGCTGGCTGACCACCTGCGGCGTGTTCCAGCCGTCCTCGAACGTGACGAAGATGTCGCCGCGCGGGTTCTGCGCGATCGACACGGGCTCCTGCGCTTCCGGGCGGCTGATGAACGTATGGACGCGCAGCAGGCGCGGCTTGCCCGGCAGCCATTCGCCGACGTACACATCATGCGGCCAGTCGCCGTTGCGCAGCGCGCCGCGCGGCACGATGCCCGAGCTGCTGAAGAACACCCAGCGCCGGCCGTCGCCTGCGTCGGCCACGCCGATCCCGTGCATGAAGCGCCGCGGGTCGCCGCGCTCCTGCGGCGACTGAGGTGACGCCGGCGCCTCCACGGTGACGGTGTGCACGACCGGCGCGCCGGCAAACGCGTGCGACGGCGCGGCGAACGCGCAGCACGCGCCGCAGAGCACGGTCGCGACGCGCCACGCGGCGGCGCGCCCGAACGCATGCGGGCGCGCGGTGGCGACTTGGGCCGCGACCGGCCGCCGCATCATTCGACGGTGACCGATTTCGCGAGATTGCGCGGCTTGTCGACGTCGGCGCCGCGCGCGCAGCCGACGTGATACGCGAGCAGCTGCAACGGGATCACGTTGACGATCGGCGACAGCGCGTCGCCCGATTCGCGCACGCGGATCAGGTGCGTGTCGCGGTCGGCGTCGATCTCGAGATGATGGCCGGCGAGCACGTACAGCCGGCCACCGCGCGCGCGCACCTCGGCCATGTTGGACTTCAGCTTCTGGAACAGGCGGTCGTCCGGCGCGATCGTGACGACCGGCATCGCGCTCGTGACGAGCGCGAGCGGGCCATGCTTCAGTTCGCCGGCCGGATAGCCCTCCGCATGGATGTACGACACTTCCTTGAGCTTCAGTGCGCCTTCGAGCGCGATCGGATAGTGAATGCCGCGCCCGAGGAACAGCGCGTTCTCGGTGCGCGCGAACTTCGCGGCCCAGCCCATGATCTGCGTTTCCAGCGCGAGTGCGTGACCGATGCGCTCCGGCAGTTCGTGCAACTGCTTCAGGTGCGTCGCGACCTGCGCGGCGTCGAGCCGGCCGCGCTGCTGCGCGAGCGCGAGCGTCAGCAGGAACAGCGCGACGAGCTGGGTCGTGAACGCCTTGGTCGACGCGACGCCGAGCTCGATGCCGGCGCGTGTCAGGAAGCTGAGCGGCGCGCTGCGCGCGATCGAACTCGTCGCCACGTTGCAGATTGCCATCGACATGTCCTGGCCCATCGCGCGCGCGCGCTCGATCGCGCCGATCGTGTCGGCGGTCTCGCCGGACTGCGAAATGCCGACGACGAGCGTGCGCGGATCGGGCACGGTATCGCGATAGCGGTATTCGCTCGCGATCTCGACCTGCGCCGGGATGCCCGCGATGCCCTCGAGCCAGTATTTCGCGGTCAGGCCCGCGTAGTAGCTGGTGCCGCAGCCGAGCAGCAGCACGCTTCGGGTCTTCGACAGCAGCGCACGCGTGCTGTCGCTGCCGCCGAACAGCGCGGGCGAGACCGTGTCGATGCCGTCGATCGTGGCGGCGATCGCCTTCGGCTGTTCGAAGATCTCCTTCTGCATGAAGTGCTGGTACGGGCCGAGGGCGGCGTCGTCGTCGCGCGCCTTGACGAGGCACAGCGGACGCTGTGCTTCGCTCCCGACCGAGTCGACCACGGCGATCCGCTCCGGCGTGATCAGCGCGACGTCACCGTCTTCCAGGTAGACGAAACGGTCGGTCAGGTCGCCGAGTGCCGCGCAATCGGACGCGAGATAGTTCTGGTCCGCGCCGATGCCGATCACGAGCGGCGAGCCCGCGCGCGCGGCGACGAGCCGCTGCGGCTCGCGCGCGCTCAGCACGGCGATCGCGTACGCGCCGTGCAGCCGCTTGACCGCGCGAATCACCGCGTCGAACAGGTCGTCGCGATACATGCTGTGGATCAGGTGCGCGATCACTTCGGTGTCGGTCTCGCCGCGAAACGTATAGCCGCGCTCCCGCAGTTCGGCGCGCAGCGCATCGTGGTTTTCGATGATGCCGTTGTGCACGACCGCGATCGTGTCGCCCGACATGATCGGGTGCGCGTTCATTTCCGACGGTGCGCCGTGCGTCGCCCAGCGCGTGTGCGCGATGCACGTCTGCGCTTCGAGACCGAGCGTCAGCACGCGGTCCTGCAAGTCTGCCACGCGCCGCAACGTGCGTTCGCTGCGCAGGCAGCCGTCACGCAGCACGGCGATGCCGCACGAATCGTAGCCGCGATATTCGAGCCGGCTCAGTGCATTGACCAGTTGCGGGACCTGATTTTTCAGGCCGCTTGCTCCGACGATTCCGCACATGATTCACCTCGTCTACAGGAAGTTTTTCGGCCGGCGCGCGACGCGCGCCAGGACGATTTCAGGAGCGCCGTCGCGTCATGCGGCGTGCGCCGTGCGTCGTGCGCAGTGCGTTGCGGCACGGCGCCGGTGACCTACTCGCGGGGCTGCGGTCCCGCATGCGCGATCCATTCGATGCCCGAGATCGAGCCGTTCGCGTCGTGCGACGCGACGAGAATGCGCGTCGTGCGCCGCGCGCCGCGCCGGCGGGCGCCCGCGAGCGCGGTCGGCGGCACCGAGCGCATCTTCACGCTGGCCGAGCGCCGCAGCATCTTCGACACGCGCAACCGGTACGCGAGCGGATGCACGACGCGTCCCGCGATCAGCCACGTGACGATCGTGCCGGCGATCAGCGCGATGCTCGTCACGTAGAACACGATCTGCTCGATCGGCATCTCGGCCTCGTTGAACGGCAGCAGGTAGCGGTACGTGTAGATGCAGATCGATGCCCATACTCCTCCGACCAGCGCGGGCCGCACGAGGCGGAACCATGCGACGAGCACGGGCCCGATGACGACGCCGCGCTCGGCGATCATTTCGCGCGGCGCGCGCAGGGAAAGGTCAATAATCGGCGCGTTCTTCATGTTGAATGCCTCGGTCGGGACTGACCCAGACGGCGCGCTTGCCGCGGCCCCGCAGTACGACGGCGGGCAGGGCGACGACGGTGGTGATCATGCTGATCAGCCAGAACGCGACGGGGTACCAGACGGTGTCAAGGAAATACATCAGGAGTTTTTCGTCGTAACGACGATCGATCATGCTGCCGATGATCAGCTGCAGGATGCAGGTCGCGACCAGCAGCATCCCGTGCCAGTGCGGCACCACGGACACATGCCAGTCGGGCGGAAGCGGGTAGACGACGTCGACGAGCGCGAGCAGCAGGATGAACGACATCGAGTAGGCCCACGTGATGCCGATCAGGTACTCGACGAACAGCGGCCACATCATCATCTGGGTCGGCCGCGCGAGCGTGCCCGCGTACTTGATCAGCACCTGGATGCCGCCTTTCGCCCAGCGCAATCGCTGCCGGTAGAGACCCTTCAGCGTCTCGGGCATCAGGATCCAGCTGAGCGCGTGCGGCTCGTACACGACGCGCCAGTCGCGGCACTGCAGCTTCCAGCTGATGTCGATGTCCTCGGTCAGCATGTCCGAGCTCCAGTAGCCGACGTCGGCGAGCGCGGTCTTGCGGAACATCGTGATCACGCCCGACACCGTGAAGATGCGGCCGTACACTTGCTGCGTGCGCTTGATCAGGCCGACGATCGACGAGAATTCGCCGACCTGCATGCGTCCCAGCAGCGACGTGCGCGTGCGGATGCGCGGGTTGCCGGTGACCGCGCCGACGCCCGGGTCGGTCAGGAAGTGCTCGAGCATCCAGCCGATCGCGTCATGCGCGAGCAGCGCATCGCCGTCGATGCAGAGCAGATATTCCGCGTTCGATACCGCCGCCGCGGTGGTGAGCCCGACCGCCTTGCCTTCGTTGCGCGCGTGATGGATGACGAGCAGCCGCGGGATCTCGACGGCCAGTTCGTTGAGGATGTCGCCCGTGCGGTCCCGGCTGCCGTCGTTGACCGCGATGATGTCGTAGTTCGGGTAGTCCATCGCGTTGAGGTGGCGGATCACGCTGCGTGCGTTGGCGGCCTCGTTGAAGCACGGCACGACGATCGAGATCTTCGGGATGCCGCTCGCGGCGATCGTGCGCGTCGACAGCTCGCGGCCTTCCTCGAGCAGGAAATAATGGACGACGCCGCCGATCATCCACAGATACGACATGAAGAACGGATAGTAGAAGACGAAGTCCTGCAGGCGCTGGATGATGCCGTGGGTGGTCATGGCGTCTTGGTCCCCTGTGCATGCTGCATCTGCATCAGCGCGTTGATGGAGGTCGGATCGAGGCGCGACTTCAGCGACATCACGTCGCGCATCGCGTCGAGTTCCGGCTGGCCGTTCAGGAAGTTGTCCGGGTAGTAGCCGAAATTCACGGCGCCCTCGCTGCGCAGTCGTCGCATCTGCGCAAGCAGCGTGCCGGCCGGCACCTGCTTCTGCGCGCGCCAGTCGTACGACTGCAGTTCGAACACGGTGCGCTGCAGCCCGCGCTGCTTGGCGCGGACGGCCCGCACGAGCTGGTCCAGCCAGCCCTCGGGATCCTTCGCCTGCTCCATGTACGGCATCGCCATCAGCGCGACGTAGTCGTAGGTGGCGAGGAAATCGTCGTAGTTCTGCGCGTACCACGCTTCCGATTCGGGCTTGAGCACCGGCAGCGCGTAGATGTTGCGCGCGGTCAGCACGTCGCCCACGTTCTGGTGGGCCAGCACGATCTGTTCGAGCTGGCGGGTCAGGTCGATCAGGTAGCGCGACTTCTGGCGCGTCCAGCGTTTCAACAGGTCGGGATTTTCGCGGATCTTGCCGACGTCGGCCGGCAGCCCCCACTGCGAATAGGTGCGCAGCGCATGCCGGCCCGCATCCTCGTAGTCGTCGAGCACGGCGTCGTCGCTGAACAGGATGCCGCTGAACGACGCGTGCTTGCTGAGATCCTCGTAGATCTGCTGGATCATCAGCCGCGCCTCCGGATCGAACGGGCTCAGCCGGAACACGCGCGTGCCGTTTTCGCGGGCCGGCGCGCCGCCGAATGCGCTGACGGCCTCGAGCCCGCGCTGCTTGTCCGGCGGCGGCCGGAACGCGAGCACCGGCATCCACGCGTACACCTGCACGTTGGAGCGCGTGTTGAGCTGCCACGCGGCGCGCGAGAACAGGTCGGCGCGCATCGGCAGGTGCCGGTTCGGGAAATACACCGCTTCGGCCACGCCCGTGCCTTTCGGATCGGCATACGCCTGCAGGTACACCGATTTCGGCTGCATCCGGTAGATGCGTTCGATCAGCTTGCCGAGATTCGCTTCCTGCCGCGCGGGATCCGGATCGTAGACCTGGTCGAGATCGACCTGCACGGTGCGCTCGGGCACGTCGACGTCGCCGCGGTTGGAGGCCGGCTCGCGCATCGAGCGTTCGAACCCGCCGATGTCGACGTCGTACATCATCAGGATCCGTCTCAGCCGGTCCAGCGGCACGTCCGGCGTATTCGGGCCGGCATCGAGGCTGAACTGGATGTCCATGCCGAGCGACGTCGATATCTGGCGCACGGGCTGGTTTTCCGCGCCGTATGGCCACACCATCGAGCGAGCAACGATGCCCGTGTGTTCGCGGATCTGGCGCACGCACGTCTGCAGGTCGTCGTGCACGCGTGCGTGGAATTCGGCGTCGGTTTCATAGCGTTTCTGGTCTTGCAGGTAGAGGTGCGACGTGGTCGCCGGCAACTCGTTGCCTTGCGGATTCGCGATCGCGCCGTGATGGAGGTTGTGGGTATGGCAACCGAGCTCGACGAGGTCCGACTGGCCGAGCTTCTTCACCTCGTCCCACGACAGGAAGTAGTCGCGCGGCACCTGGACCTTGTCGCTGATGCGGATCGGCACGTTCGGCGGTGCATCGATCCACGCGGTGACGATGCCCATCACGGCCGGATACTTGAAGCGCTCGAGCAGCGGCAGCACTTTCGTGTAGTGGCTGCGAAAGCCGTCGTCGAACGTGAGCAGCACGGAACGCGGCGGCAGCGGCTTGCCGCCGTGCCGGGACGCCTCGATCTGCTTGACCGTGATGGTGTGGTAGTTGTTGGTCTGCAGCCACGAGAAGATCGCGGTCAGCGTGCCGGTATCGACCGCGAACGGATCGACCAGCGCCGACGGGGGCTTGAACGACTCCATCAGGTTGTCGCGCACGTCATGCAGGCAGATGACGCGAAACGTCTTGCCGTCGGCCGGATCGGATGGCGGCAGCAGGTCGATCATCTTGGCGTTCGTCACGCCCGGGAACAGCGAACAGGCGGTGAACGTGCCGAGGCATCCGCACATGAAGGTCCGTCTGGTTTGCATTGCGCGATCTCCTTGCTAGAACGGCAGATTGAGCGACAGGAAGCCGGTTTCGGAGCGCTCGCGCTGGCCGTCGTACGCGTGGCTGCTGACCTCGACGCCATAGCTCAGCGTGATGTCGTGCTTGAACGTCCACGCGTGCTCGAGACGCGCGCTCCACAGCGGGCTGCTGCCGAAGCCGCGCTCGTTGTACACGCCGCCCGACGCCGAGACGCGCTGCTGCAGCGACATGTCGCCCTTCTTCCACAGCGTCAGCTGGTGCATGACGGTCGCCGCGGCCGCATAGTCGCGGCGCGGACTGAAGTAGGGCGCGTCGTTGCGCGTGTTGCTGTCGGTGCCGAGATCCAGCGAGACGTTGACGAGCTGCCTGGCGGACGTGTACACACGCTGCGTGGCGGTTGCCGTGATTTCCTGGTGCAGGTTCGAATCGCTGTAGCGGCTCACGCCGTAGCTCAGCTTCACCTCGCGGCGGTCGTTCTGGCGATACACGACCGAGGCGTTCGCGGAGCGGCCCCAGATATGCGCGGCATACGCCTTCCACGGCAACGAGTTGTCGTTGCTGTCGAGGCCGGCGCTGACCGTCCAGTAGTCGTTCAGCGCGTACGCGATCGACCCGCGGCCGCCGGTTCGGCCGTCCGAGCCGAACGAGCGCGTGACTTCGCCCAGCACGGTGAGCGGCCCGTGCCGGTAGTCGCCGCCGACGCCCGTGCGCGTGCGGCTGACGCTGCCGGAATCGGTTTGCGCATGGCCGAAGAACGTATGCGAGAAGACGCGCCAGTTGTCTCCGAATGGTTGCGAATACACGTAGCTGTCCGACGTGAAGCTGTTGTCGGCCAGCGCGCTGTTGCCGTGCTCGAAGCTCAGGTCGGTCGTGAACACGGGGCTGCGGTATGCCTTGTAGTCGCGCTTGAAGATGCGCACGGCGCCGCTGTCCGGGAACGTGTTGTCGAGGGTCTGCTCGACGTTCTTCGCGGTTGCGTAGTCGTCTGCCGTCAGCGCCGCGCGGCCGAGGCCGGCGAGCATCTCGACGCTGTCCGGGTGGTCGGTCAGCGAGGCGCGATACATCGCGATCGCCTGGCGGGGATGCGACTGGCCGGATACCGCGTCGGCGTGCGCGGCACGGATCTCCGCGTTGAACGGGACCTCCTTCTCGAGCTGTTCCAGCGCGGCGATCCCCTCGTCGGTGTGACCCGTGAAGATCAGGTATTGCGCGCGCAGCCGGTAATAGCGCAGATAGTCGCTTTCTTCCGGACCGACGTTGCGCACTTCGTTGACGGGCGGCAGGGACTTGCCCATGTCGTCGAGCACCTGCTTCGCGTCCGCCGCGCGTGCCTGGTCGACATACGACCAGAACAGCCCTTCGCGAAGTTCGATCGGACGCGTGCGTGCGCCGTACTGGAAGCCGCGGGTCGCACGGTCCGTAGGCGACGCGGTCGCCTGGTTCAGCGCACGCTGGTACACGCCGTTCGCCTTGCCCGGTTCGCTCAGGTACAGGTAGGCGTCGCCGACCGCCGCCAGCGCGTCGATCGAGATCTCCGCATTGGACGGGATCGTCTCGAACGTCTCGACGGCCGGCTTCATGTCGCCGCGCGCCGCGAGGGCGACCGTGCGGTCGCCCGCGAGCGCCGTCCTGACCGGCGCATAGTCGGGCGTGGCCGGCATCCGCTTGTCGAGGTCGTCGGCCGCGCGCAGCGCGTTGTCGATCCCGTCGAAGCGGTCCGGACTCGTCATCGAGCGCGACTTGTCGCGTCCGCCGCGCACCTGCTGGCGTATCGACAGTTCTTCCAGCTGCGCGATGTCGACGGCCGAGAACGCATCGGGCCGTGCCTTCGCTTCCTCGAGCGCCTGGATCGCGCCGCCGCTCGCCGCGAGGCCGAACACGTCGTTGCGCACGGTCGCGACATCGGCGGTACGGAGATTCGGTATCTGGGCATTCGGTGTCTGGACGTCGGGGCCTTGCGATCGCTGGATCGATTCGCCAGGTAGCTGGGCGCCGGGCGTCTGCGAATTCGGTGCCTGCGAGGACGGCGGCTGAGCGCCGGGCGTCTGGGTCACCGGCGCAGGCGAGGTCGGCATGGGGGTGCCGGATGCCTGCGCGGTTTGCGTCGGTGTCGTCGCTGTCGTCGCAGCATTCGGCGATGCGGCGGCAGCGGCCGGTGCGGGCTGGGTCGGCGCGTCCGATGCATGCGCAGCCGGAGCCGATGTATTCGGTGGCGCGGTGTCCGGCGCCTGGGTAAGCGGCATTGGAGCATCCGACGATTGCGCGGCTGGAGCCGATGTATTCGGCGGCGCGGTGTCGGGTGCCTGGGCAAGCGGGATTGAAGCATCCGACGATTGCGCGGCTGGAGCCGATGTGTTCGGCGGCGCGGTGTCGGGTGCCTGGGCAAGCGGGATTGAAGTATCCGACGATTGCGCGGCCGGAGCCGATGTGTTCGGCTGCACGGTGTCGGGTGCCTGGGCAAGCTGGATTGAAGCGTCCGACGATTGCGCGGCTGGCGCTGACATATTCGGCGACGCGATGTCGGGCGCCTGGGCAAGCTGCTGCGTCTGCGCATCCGATGATCGCGCGTCCGGCGCCGGTTCACTCGGCTGCGCCGCGTCCGGCTCCACCACGACCGTGGTCGGCATCGCCTGCGGCTGCGGGTTCGACGCCTGCGCGATCTGCATCGATGCGTCCGATGCCTGCGCGATCGGCGTCGGCGCATGCGGGGGCAGGGCGTCCGGGCCCTGGGCGAGCCGCATCGACGCCTCCGTCGGCTGCATGCCGGGCGGCAGCGCATCCGGCGCGCCGTGGGTGCCTGCGACTTCCCTCGCGCTGCCCGGTTCCGCGTCGCCTTCGGCGGCAAGACAGGAGCCGGACGCGATGAGCAGCAACAGCAAGGGCGCGTGCAGGAGGATCCGCCGGTTGGGCGGAGCGACGGTGGTGCATTGTTGTTGACGATTGTTAGCCACGATGTCTCCTCACTCTGAAACGATCACATCGGTTGCACGCCCGACGACGCGCGTCGCCGGTCGTCGTGCTGCCGGGCAGTGAGGCCCGGCAGCGTCCGGCCGCTTCACAGGCGGTTGCGGATCGCTTGTCCAAGCAGCGCGCGCGATTCGCTGTTCTTCGGGTCGATGGCGAGGGCCCGGCTCGCGTTGTGCTCGACGCAGGTCCATTCGTCGATCCGTGCGCACCAGCGCGCCCTGGCGAGGGCGCGGGCGCCTTCCATCTCGTCGCGCGTGACGCTGGTGGTCTGCATGTGCGTCGTGTCGGCGATATCCGATTGCGGTTGCCGTGTCGGCGTGGGCTCGGGGTGTTGTCTCGTGCGTGCCAGCGCCTGCGAACGCGACGTCCGGTGCGTGTCAGCGGGGCGTGCCGCGCGAGCGCTCGCCGATGCGGCGTGTGCACCGGCCGCGAGCGTCGTGGTCGGCACATGCGCGGGGCGCGGGTGTTTCGCGGCGGGGCGGGCGGTCGGTGGTGGCGGCACGGCCGGGGCGGTCGCGGCCGATCCTGCAGGCATCGCCGACGCAAACGGCGTACCCGGTGCGGAAGGCGTCACCGGCTCGGCCTGCCCGGCCGTCGACGCCGCGCGGGAGGCGTCGGCCGTCGCGGCCACGATGGCCTGGCGATACTTCCCGACGGTGGTGCCGATCAAGCCGGCGATGTCGTGCGTCACGGTTGCATGGCTGCCCCCCACGTCTCGCTCGACGTAGGCGAAGGCGCCGAAGATCGCGGCAAATGCAACGATGCTGAGCGCCGCATTCTTTCCCGGTCCCCAGGAGGGCTTCGGCTGACGGACGGGCGCGCCGTCCGGTCGCTCTGCACGAGTCATTCGATTCTCCTGTCGATGGATTGCAGTGCATGACGCGGGTGCGCGCCCTCGGCGCGCGGATTCGACTGACGTTCACCACCGCAACTGCGTGGTGAGTGCGCCGGTTTCGACCACCGCGAACTGGGTCGCTCCCTGATAGGTCCCTTCGACCCGGTAACTTGCATCGGGCACGCTGAACAGACAGCGCGAACCCGTCGCGTTGAATTCGACGAGGACGCGTCCATGCCGTCGCAGCCGAACCTGCACGTTCGACAGCGGTTGCCCGGTGGCGCCCGATACGAACGACACACCGAGGTTGTACGGCCGGCCATCGGGGGGAAGCGGCGCCGTACCGTCGATTCGCGCGTCGCCGCAGACGTACGAAATCACGTATCGCCCGGAGCCGGTATCGGACGAGGGTGTCGGGGCCTGGTTCGGAGTTTGGGCCGCGGCATGAATGCAGAGCGCGGATACGACAATGCCGAGGAGCCGGCGACCATGCTGTTCAAACGAGGAAGACATTGCAACCTCCATCCGGAATCGCTGGCAATGCACTTATTCCGATTTGAAAATTAGCGACGCTATTTCGTTTTGCGACAACGCTATTGATACACGATGGGTTTCGAACAAACAATCATGTGTGGCCCGAATGGGACAAGCTTTAAAGGTCTTATTTAAATAGGATTGGTAATAATTCGACGAAATGGATCAGCTCTGAACAAAGGCGATATTGCCGAATATGAAATTTGCTCATCGGTAGCGATGACCATTTTGCAAATTTCCGACGTAAGTGGTACCGACGTTTGTACCGAAAAATAACGACTGATAAAAGGAAGACTTTCCTCTTTCATCGAAGCATTACGGTGAATTTCGGAGTGCAGGTCAGGGAATCGAAAGAGGGGATGTGGCCTTATGGATGAAAAATGCTATTGCATGAAAAGAGAAACTTTTAATTTGTTCTGTAACAGGTTATTTCTGTCGTATGAATCGGAAATTTATTCGGGGTCGATGTTTTCGATGTAAATTAAATGCGATTCGGCTCGCAAACGTTTGCCTGTTTTTACGGGTTTAATCGAGGTACGGAACGCATATCGAAGACGGAGCAGGAGCGGAAAATGCTCCGCGATTGCGCACGTCGAATAACCGCGCGCCGGGCGGATTGCATCCGCGCGGCGCGCTGGCGAGTCGGGCGACGAGGGACGGTGAAGGGCGCTACCGGCTGCCGCCGGCGCTGCGGCGCGCGATGCGCATGGCCGGCGCGATCGATTCCTCGGCCGCGCGCGCGCTGTCGGCCGCGGTGCGCGGCCGGTTCATGATGTAGGTCCACAGCTGCTCGGCCGCGAGCCCGCGCTTGCGCGCGGACCGGTACAGGCGAATCTCGAGTTCGGTGATCCAGTCCGCCGAGCCCGCGCGGACGAGCGAGCCCTCCGCGAGTTCCTTCGCCACGCAGCTCTCGGGCAGCCAGCCGATCCCGTGCCCGGCCACGACCATCCCCTTCAGCGCCTCGGACATGTGCGTCTCGAAGCACCGGTGCAGCGCGTACGGTTCGGCCGCGTTCAGCAGCAGCATCTCGACCACGTTCCCGAGGAACGCGCCCGACGAATACGCGAGCAGCGGCAGCGGCGCGTCCGGCGTGCCCGGCAGTTCGAATACCGGTTTGCCGCGCGCGTCGGGCGTCGATACCGGCAGGATCCGTTCGACGCCGAGCGTGACGAACGGGAAGTGGTTCGGATCGAGCACGATCGGCAGTTGCGGATGGTGATAGCCGAGCAGCAGGTCGCATTCACCTTCGACGAGCTGCTGCACGCCTTCGGGCACGTTCACCGCGTTGACGCGCGCGGTCACGTGGCCGACTTCGCCGTTCAGCTGCTTGAGCCATTCGGGGAACAGCGTGAACACGAGCGTATGCGCGACCGCGAAGCGCACCACCTGGTCGCTTGCCGCGAACTGGTCATAGCCGTTCACGAGGTTGCGTGCCGCATACATGCTGCGCAGGATGTCCGCGGCCAGCCCGCGGAACATCTGTCCGGCCGGCGTCAGCGCGATCGGGTTGATGCTGCGGTCGACCAGCTTCGCGTCCATCCACGTTTCGAGCGCGGCGATGCGCCGGCTGAACGCCGACTGCGTGAGGTGCCGATGACGCGCGGCCCGGGAAAAGCTCTTGGTATCCGCAAGGCTCAGGAAATCTTCCAGCCACTTTGCTTCCATGTTGATCTTCGCTGTTTATAGTCGGCGCCGGGAGGAGCGGCACCATTTCACTGAACCGGTTTGGTAGCGTACCGCGCCTCGCGCATGGGGGCCGATGTTTTTTTTCGATCGGTGTCAGTCGAAATATGCATGGGCGTTGTCGGCGGGATTACGGCTGCATAAGTTCGAGGTGCCGGACCCGGCTAACCGGTTAGTTCACCGCGTCGAACTGCCCGACCTGCCGCAGACGGTACTTCCCCCAGGGCCGGCCTCGTGCCGGCCCGCCTTTCCGCCATTCCGCCCGGTAACCGAAGGATGCGGCGCCATTCCCGTCCGCGGTGCAGGACGGGCCGCCGCGACGGGCCGCCGCCGCCGCGGCGCGGTTCGCTGCGATGCGGCAAGACCGGCCGAGGAGGTGGCGGGACGCGGTCGAGTGCACGGCGGCGGGAAGCCGTGCCGGTACGGGCTCGGAGCTGCTGCCGGCGGGCAGCGCGGCAACGGGCAGGCGTGCGGGCAGGGGGAGGTATTGGTGCAGTGCAGCTTGCACAGTCGTGACACGCAGGGGAACTATGTTTCACAGACGCGGCGCAGCAGCGGCCGTGCACGGGCACGGCACGCCGCTGGCGCGTCCCGCGCCGTGCGTCGCACCATCATGGTGCGGCATGCTGCGGGGGCGTGCCGGCCGCGCGACAAAAAGGGGGACCTGAGGGGTTATCGCAAGGCACGTTCCTTGCAAGGCAGTTAGTACGCCGGTCCGGCATGCGCAATGCCGGGGAAAACGATCGATGGAGAAAAAGATCGATGAAGCCATTCGATGAAATGCTGCAATCCGGCGATATGGTGAGGGCGCCCTACGCGCGCCTCAAGCAGTGGCTCGACACGCAGAACCCTGCAAGCCTCGCCCAGAAAGCCCACGACGCGGAAGGCGTGTTCCGCAGGACGGGCATCACGTTCGCCGTGTACGGCGACGCGCAGGCCGCCGAGCG
>NZ_QTPZ01000032.1:0-100142 GCF_003853505.1 Burkholderia sp. Bp9015 | reverse complement strand
CTTGCCGACCACACCGCGAATGTCATATGCCTTGAAGATGGATTGGGAGATCATCGATTCTCTCTGGGTTGCGTGCATGGAAAATAATCTGGCCGCCTTTCGCGCATGCCGGCCATCGTACATGCGGGCCTTGCGGAACAAGGAACGGGACGGCTGGAGCGGCCCCGATCCCACTTATAATCGCGGGTTTTGATGACGCGTATTTTGTCCATTTTAATGCCTAGCCGCTCCGCCGCCGCCAACCCGCCGCCTTCGGGCGCCCTGCCGGCCGCCTTCCGCTCGCGCGGCTGCCCCGCATGCTGAAGCGATTCGGCAACCCGGACGTCGCGAAGGCCGTCGCGAATCTCGTCTGGCTGGGGCTCGAACGGCTCACGCAGATCGGCGTCGCGATCGCGATCAGCGGTCTTCTGGCCCGTTATTTCGGGCCGGACGTGTTCGGCAAATGGCAGTATGCGAATACGCTTCTCCTCGTACTGGCGCCGCTCACCTGGGTGTGCGGCGCCGAAATCCTGGTTCCGACCATCGTCCAGCGCCCGCCCGCGCAACTCGGCGCCGTGCTCGGCAGCGCCTTCGTGCTGCGCATCGGCGTGTCCGCCGTCGCGCTCGTCGCGACCTGGATCGCGATCGGCGCCGGCGCGTTCGACCCGCTCGTCGGCGCGATGCTCGCGGGCCTCGCGGTCACGATGGTGTTCCGCGAGCCGTTCGTCGGCGTGATCAACGCGTGGCTGCAGAGCCTGACCTACAGCAAGCCGCAGCTCGTCACCAGCATGCTCACCGCGCTGGCGAAGGCGCTGCTCGTCTGGCTGCTGGTCCGCGCGGCCGCCGGCCCCGCCCGCTTCGCGTGGCTGTGGGCGCTGGAGGCCGCCGTGATCGGCTTCGCGCTGCTGCTCTACTTCCGCCATCGTAACGGCGGCGCGCTCGGCTGGACGTTCGACAAACCGCTGTTCAGGCACTTTGCCACCGCCGGCACCGTGTTCTGGCTCGGCCTGATCTGCATGTACCTGTTCCTGAAGCTCGATCGCCTGATGCTCGAGCGTCACGTGTCGTTCGCCGACCTCGGCCGCTACTCGGCGGCCCAGCAGCTCAACGAGAACTGGATCACGCTCGCGCTGATGCTCGCGCAGACCATCGCGCCCGCGTTCGTGTACCGCGTGCAGGACGTCGCGCGGCTGCGCCGCAACATCGTCCGGCTGATCGCGATGACCGCCAGCCTGATGACGGCCGGTGCGCTGGTGCTGGACGCGGCCGCGCCGCTCATCGTCGGCAAGGTGTTCGGCCGCGGTTACGAGGCGTCGGTCGACATCTTCCGCTGGGCGGTCTGGCTGTCCGTGCCGGCCGGCATCGAGGCGATAGGCAATCTTATCGTTCTCAAATATCAAGCAAAATTCGTGTTGCTGGCGAAATGGGTGCTCGCGCTCGCGATCGCCGCGCTCGTCAACGTGTTCGCCATCCCCCGGCTCGGCCTGTACGGCGCGCTCGTCGGGCTGGCGGCCGGCTATCTCGCCGCCGCCGCCGTTAATTTTTATTACATTCGTTTCAAGCTGCGCCCATGACGTCTCCCGATTGCCCGCCCCCGCTCGACGACGTGGCCGTGTTGATGCCGGCCTACAACGGCCACGACGACGTCGTCCGCACCCTCGCGTCGTTTCGCGAGGACGCGCCGGTGCACGTGCTGATCGTCGATGACGGCAGCACGCCGCCGATCGTGGCGCCCGACCTGCCCGGCCTTGCGGTCGAGGTGCTGCGCATGCCGCGCAACGGCGGCATCGAGCGCGCGCTCGAGGCCGGCATCGACGCGCTCGCCGCGCGCGGCTTCCGCTTTGCGGCCCGCATCGACGCCGGCGACCTCGCCGCACCGCGGCGCCTCGCGAAGCAGCGCGCGTATCTCGATGCGCACCCGCGCGTGGCCTGCGTCGGCATGTGGACCCAGGTCGTGTCGCGTGCCGGCGAGCCGCGCTTCATGCTGACCCCGCCCGCCGACCCGCGCACGCTGCGCCGCACGCGCTTCCTGCGCTCGCCGCTCGTGCATCCGTCGGTCATGCTGCGCATCGACGCCGTGCGCGAAGTCGGCAATTACCGCGCGAAGTATCGCGCGGCCGAGGATCTCGATCTTTTTTTACGGTTAATGCAACGCTACGATTGTGCGAACCTGCCCGAGCTCGGCCTCTACTACGAGCTCAACGAGGGCGGGATCAGCGCGACCAAGCGCCGCCGCCAGCTGATATCGACGCTATCGCTGCTGCTGCGGCACTTCAACGTGCTGAACCCGTACGACTGGGCCGGCCTCGCCAAGAACCTGCTGCATTTCGTGACGCCGTACCGTACGCTGCAGCGGATCAAGCAGACGCTGTTCGCGGCGCGGCCGTCCGCGTAGCCCGCCTCCGGCATTTTCGACGCTTTATTTTTTGCTTTTTTTCATGTCCGCTACCTTCTCGCTGCGCATCGCGCTCGTCTGCAACACGGCCTGGGCGATCTACACGTACCGCCACGGGCTGATCCGTGCGCTCGTCGCGCGCGGCGCCGAGGTCATCGTGATCGCGCCGCACGACCGCACGGTGCCGCTGCTCGAGCAGATGGGCTGCCGCTACGTCGCGCTCGCCGTCGCGTCGAAAGGCACGAGCCCGCGCGAGGATCTCGGCACGCTTGCCGCGCTGGTGCGCCATTACCGCGCGCTCGAGCCCGATCTCGTGTTCCATTACACGATCAAGCCGAACATCTACGGGTCGATCGCCGCGTGGCTCGCGCGCGTGCCGTCGATCGCGGTCACCACCGGCCTCGGCTACGTGTTCATCCAGAAAAGCCGTGCGGCGAGCGTCGCGAAGCGCCTGTACCGGTTCGCGTTCCGCTTTCCGCGTGAAGTCTGGTTCCTGAACCGCGACGATCTCGCGACCTTCACCGACGAGCAGCTGCTCGCGCACCCCGAGCGCGCGCGGCTGCTGCACGGCGAAGGCGTCGATCTCGACCAGTTCGCGCCGGTGCCGCTGCCCGCCGGCCGTGGCCCCGTGTTCATCCTGATCGGCCGGCTGCTGTGGGACAAGGGCGTGCGCGAATACGTCGAGGCCGCGCGCGTCGTGCGGGATCGCTACCCGGACGCGCGCTTCCAGCTGCTCGGGCCGCTCGGCGTCGACAATCCGAGCGCGATCGGCCGCGCGGACGTCGACGCGTGGGTCGGCGAAGGTGTCGTCGAGTATCTCGGCGAGGCGCACGACGTGCGCCCGCACATCGCGGCGGCCGACTGCGTCGTGCTGCCGTCGTACCGCGAGGGCGTGCCACGCACGCTGATGGAAGCGTCCGCGATGGGCCGCCCGATCGTCGCGACCGACGTGCCGGGTTGCCGCGACGTCGTCGCCGACGGCGAAACCGGCTTCCTGTGCCGCGTGCGCGACAGTGCGAGCCTCGCTGAGCAGCTGATCCGCATGATCGAACTCGGGACCGCCGGACGCGACGCGATGGGCGCGCGCGGCCGCCGCAAGGTGAGCGCGGAATTCGACGAGCAGCAGGTCGTCGAACGCTACCGGCAGACCATTCATACATTGACCGGCATCACACTCTGAAGGAGCGCATCAGCATGACCGCTAAAGGCACCATCCTCGTTACCGGCGGTGCGGGCTATATCGGCTCGCATACGGCCGTCGAGCTGCTCGACAACGGCTACGATGTCGTGATCGTCGACAACCTCGTCAACAGCAAGGCCGAGTCCGTCCGGCGCATCGAGCGGATCACCGGCAGGACGCCCGCGTTCCACCAGGTCGACGTGTGCGACGAAGCCGCGCTCGCGAAGGTGTTCGACGCGCATCCGATCACGGGCACGATCCATTTCGCGGCGCTCAAGGCGGTCGGCGAATCGGTCGCGAAGCCGCTCGAGTACTACCAGAACAACCTCGGCGGGCTGCTCTCGGTGCTCAAGATCATGCGCGAGCGCAACGTGCGGCAGTTCGTGTTCAGCTCGTCGGCGACCGTGTACGGCGTGCCGGAGCGCTCGCCGATCGACGAATCGTTCCCGTTGTCGGCCACCAACCCGTACGGCCAGTCGAAGCTGATCGCCGAGCAGGTCCTGCGCGATCTCGAGGTATCGGACCCGTCGTGGCGCATCGCGACGCTGCGCTACTTCAACCCGGTCGGCGCGCATGCGAGCGGGCTGATCGGCGAGGATCCGGCCGGCATCCCGAACAACCTGATGCCGTACGTCGCGCAGGTCGCGGTCGGCAAGCTCGAGAAGCTGCGCGTGTTCGGCTCCGACTACCCGACGCCGGACGGCACCGGCGTGCGCGACTACATCCACGTCGTCGATCTCGCGAAGGGGCACATCGCCGCGCTCGACGCGCTCGCGAAGCGCGATGCGAGCTTCGTCGTGAACCTCGGCACGGGCCAGGGCTACAGCGTGCTGGAAGTCGTGCGCGCGTTCGAGAAGGCGTCGGGCCGCCCGGTGCCGTACGAACTCGTCGCGCGCCGCCCGGGCGACATCGCCGAGTGCTATGCGAATCCGCAGGCCGCGGCCGACCTCATCGGCTGGCGCGCGACGCTCGGGATCGACGAGATGTGCGCCGACCACTGGAAATGGCAGGAGGGGAACCCCCGCGGTTTTGTATAATCCGCTGTCCATTTTTCGAGCGATCCCATGCTCAGCTTCGCGTCCGGCTTCATCGTCTCCCTGCTCGTCACGTTGTTCATCGTGCGCTATGCGCATCTGCACGAGAAATTCTCGGTCGACAGCGACCTGGCCGGCGTGCAGAAATTCCACGTGCGGCCGGTGCCGCGCGTCGGGGGCATCGGGATCCTCGCCGGGGTCGTCATTGCCGCGCTGCTCGTGTCGCGGCGCTATCCGACGATCGCCGGCAGCATTCTCGGAATCGTCGCGTGCGGGATGCCGGCGTTCCTGTCAGGCCTCGTCGAGGACCTGACCAAGCGCGTGTCGCCACGCGCGCGGCTGCTCTGCACGATGGGCGCGGCCGCGCTGGCGTTCTGGCTGCTGGGCATCGCGGTCAAGCGCATCAGCGTGCCGCCTCTCGACTTCCTGCTCGGCTACGTGGCCATTTCCGCATTCATCACGGTGCTCGCGGTCGCGGCGCTGGCCAACGCGATCAACATCATCGACGGCTTCAACGGCCTCGCGTCGATGGTCAGCTTCATGATGTTCGCCTCGCTTGCGTATGTCGCATTCCATGTCAATGACCCGGTCGTCATGTCCGCGTCGATCATCATGATGGGCGCCGTGCTCGGCTTCTTCCTGTGGAATTTCCCCGCCGGGCTGATCTTCCTCGGCGACGGCGGCGCGTATTTCATCGGCTTCATGCTCGCCGAACTCGCGATCATGCTGGTGATGCGCAATCGCGAAGTGTCGGCGTGGTATCCGGTGCTGCTGTTCATGTATCCGATCTTCGAGACGTGTTTCTCGATCTACCGGAAGAAGTTCATCCGCGGGATGTCGCCGGGGATTCCGGACGGCGTGCATCTTCATATGCTCGTGTACAAGCGGCTGATGCGCTGGGCCGTCGGGACGAAGCATGCGCACGACCTCACACGGCGCAATTCGCTGACGTCGCCTTATCTTTGGCTGCTGTGCCTCGTTGCGGTGATTCCGGCGACGCTGTTCTGGCGGCACACGGTGCATCTGTTCGTTTTTGTCGTGCTGTTCGCGCTGACGTATGTGTGGCTGTATGTCAGTATCGTGCGCTTCCGGATACCGCGCTGGATGGTAGTGCGTAAGGAAAAGCGCAGGAATTGAACAATCCTGAAGCAACGGATTTCGAACAAGAAGTGTATCAACAGTGCCCCCCCTTTCTTGACTGATCACATGGAAGTGGCCTAACAACTGCCCCTTCCCTTTAGCCAATATAATTAAGAGCCGCGCCGTCCGCATTGTGTAATGTGGACGTGCTACCGCCTCTAATGCTCGGATGATGCTTTAGAGGTTTGCATAAAAGCTGTGCGTACCGTTCGATTGGACCGGCGCTCCAAGAACCATTTTATATTTCACGTTTTCGGACGAAGACGTACAACTGAGCTTTCCCAACCAATAGATTTCAAAGAATCGTCCATTGGGAATAGATCGGGAACAGTGACGAGCTTGTAGCCAGCGGGCGCCACATTAAGAGCGATTGCCCTTCGTTCCGCCGTAACAATTCGGCCATTAACAGCAGCCTGCACATCCTCAAACGACGTGAACCCCCCGAGCATGTTAATGATCAAAGCTATGTCACTTCTAGCTAAAAATATACTGCCCCGCATATCACGCCCTTTGAGGTAGTCACGAACCGTATCCACATGCGCCGAGTTCCAATTAGTCAACCTGTTTTCATCTCGCGCAACCACGAGACTCCTAGCATTCTTAAAAGCTGTTTGTGTAGTCGAATGACTTGAAATTGACAATACGATCAACACAAAACCAAAAAAAACTACGGATGTTGTAAATTCAACAATAATCGGCTTAAAAATTCGCGACGCTAACAATGATGCAGCGAGGGGAACGATCAGAAACCACATCGAGCCAAAATAAAAACGAAAGACATCATATGCCGGAACAAAACCAACCATGCGAGAAAATATTGGAAGCGGAATAGCGATCATTAACAGACTATAAGCAAAAATTATCACCGCAGGGGTCATCGAACATGATGACATACCATTCTGCGACGTTCCTCGCCGCTTCCACATCAAAGCAATCCAGATTGCCCCGAGGCACAGCGATGAAAGAACAAATCCTGAGCAGCATGCGTTGAACGTCGCCTTATCGAAGGCGTACCCGTTGTCAAATCCAAGCCGCAACTTCTGCCATATATCCGGGACACGTAACAAAATCGGAACCAGCACGCATATTCCAATCGCCGCAAAGCCAATTGCGCGAGGGCTGACGCTCTTCCGATAGAAAATCACTGTAACCGCCCCGAAGATTACAACGTACAGGAATTCCATCGCATGGAACGCCACAATAATCGTCGACGCAAGAAGAATGATTGCGATCTTCGCTACATGTAACTTTCTTCTCACAACCGCTTCAAGGATAAGCACATCGACCACGAAGGAAATCGGCAAGGTAATTTGATAGGTCGCCCCGTATCGAACAAACCACGACTCCATGAGAACCCCAGCACCAAGGAAAAACAATAGCGCTGAACAAAGACCGACTATCATCGATTGCGTCGCACTCTGCTGACTTACCGAAAGTGAATGGACCTTTGCGCCGACGTAACTCAATGCTGCCAACGTTATGAGGCCTTGCGCTCGGAAGATAATAATGGGGTACGATCGCACATTGTTTACCTCAAACAATTCGAAGATGTGCGCCCATACGAAGTGCCACCTCGGCCGGATGAAAAATTCATCTGGCCCAAATAGATATGGCTTTCCGTGAACGACGTATTGTTGTATCACCGACATATGGATGTACAAGTCGTCGGGCATAAACCGCGGCGGGTAGCATTGAAGGATGTAAATTGCCACCAACCCAAACGCGCACAAGCACACTACAAAAAGCAATATGCTCGAACCTCGCCCCGGTAAGTATCCGGGTAATTCAGTCTTAATTTGATTCACGGGTTTCCATATTTAGTTTTGAGTTTTACCGTGACTCCATCCGAAAGGTGTATCTTCTTTTCTACCGTATCATCGCGACGATATTGCACGTACTACCAGCGGCACGCTGTGCAGCACCGGCGCCACAGTCGTCTGATATTCGGGAACCCACCGCCGTAGGTCGCGCCGCACTTCATCGTCGCTCAGGACGCGGTGCTGCATCAGCCACGGCAACAGTTCGTCGAGCAGATGATCCGGCACTTCCCGCGCACGTGCGATCCGCAGCTTCGGATGCGGCGTGCGCGTGGTCGTCTCGTCGTCCGCGAGCAATTCCTCGTAGAGTTTCTCGCCCGGACGCAGCCCCGTGAATTCGATCCGGATCTGCCCTTCCGCGAAGCCGTAGAGACGGATCAGATCGCGTGCGAGATCCACGATCTTGACCGGCTCGCCCATGTCGAGAATGAAGATCTCGCCGCCGTGCCCCATGCTCGACGCCTGCAGCACGAGTTGCGACGCTTCCGGAATCGTCATGAAGAAGCGCGTGATTTCGGGATGCGTAACCGTCACCGGGCCGCCCTTCGCGATCTGCTGCTGGAACTTCGGGATCACGCTGCCGGCGCTGCCGAGCACGTTGCCGAAACGCACCGTCTCGAACTGCGTGCCTTCGCTCGTCTGCTGCAACGCCTGGCACGCCATCTCGGCGAGCCGCTTGCTCGCGCCCATCACGTTGGTCGGATTGACGGCCTTGTCAGTCGAAATCAGCACGAAATGGCGCACGTTGTGGCGGATCGCCGAGCGGGCGACGCGATAGGTGCCCAGCACGTTGTTGCGCAGCGCCTGCCACGCGTTGTGCTCCTCCATCAGCGGCACGTGCTTGTACGCGGCCGCGTGGAAAACGATATGCGGCGCATAGCGCGACATCACCTGGTCGAGCAGCAGCGAATCCTTCGCGTCGCCGATGATCGGCACGACGGGCTGGTCGGGGAAGCGCTCGCGCAGTTCCTCGGCGAGCCGGTACATCGCATATTCGGAGAGATCGAACGCAACCAGTTGCGCCGGCTTGAAGCGGAGGATTTGCCGGCACAGCTCGGAACCGATCGAACCGCCCGCGCCGGTTACCATCACGACGCGGCCGCGCAGCAGCGCCTCGACGTGCGGCGTGTCGATCGTCACGGCATCGCGGCCAAGCAAGTCTTCGAGGTCGATGTTCCGTACCTGGGACAGGAACCCCTGCCCCGGCATCAGCGCGGTCAGCGATGGCAGCACCATCGCCTTCACGCCGGCTCGCACGCACAATGTCGCAACGCGGCGCTGTGTTTCAACGGATGCCGACGGAATCGCGATGATCGCGTATTCGACCTTCAACGCATCGGTCCAGTGCTTCAGGTCGTTGAACGAGCCGAGCACCTTGTAGCCGTAGATCTCGCGCCCCTGCTTGGTCGGCTCGTCGTCGAGGAGGCCCACCAGACGCCACTCCCCCGACCGCGACAGTTCACGCGCGAGGCTCGCGCCGGCCGTGCCGGCGCCGAGCACGAGCACCGGCTTGCCCTGCCCGACGAGCCCGCCGTACAGGTAGAACTCCTTCGTTGCGCGGTACAGCGCGCGGGCGCCGCCCATCGCGAGGAACAGCATCAGCGGCGACACGAGCAACACCGAGCGCGGGATGATCGGCGACGGCTGGAACATCACGGCGCCGATCATCACGATCACGCCTCCGCCGATCACAGCCTTCGAAATCCGAACCAGATCGGGAAGGCTCGCAAATACCCACAGACCGCGGTAGAGGCCGAACACGTGGAACATCAGCGCGTAGACGGGCAGCACCCAGACGAGCGCCGCCAGCGCGCCGCCCATGAAATCGGACGGAACGCTGCCGTTGAATCGGACGAGATAGGCGAACAACCACGCGGCGGTGACCGCCGTCAGGTCAAACAGGAAAGCGCTCAGCGAAAGCCATGATGCTTTGGATCGCAACATCGGCGGGAAACCTCAAGAGTTATTTTCGGCGGCCGACTGAAACCGGCGCCAGCGCATGTCGATTACCAGTCCGATACATGCCAGGACGCCGTACCACACGAAGAACGACAGCCACTGCTGCAGTTCCGGGCGGCCCTTTGCCCACACGGCGACGATTATGCCTGCGAGCATGATGAGGTACCAATAAAGAGCGGTCCGGCGGTGACCTATGCCCGCTCGGACCATCCTTTGATAATAATGCTCCCGGTGCGCTTGCCAGAACTTTTCGCCACGTAACAGTCGTCTCAAAAGTGTTACAGATGCGTCGGCAATAAAGGGAGCGAACACCTGCGCCGGAAACCAGATCGGCCAGACGCCGGCCCGCCAGCCCCAATAGCCGAGCGCACCGGCCAGGAATCCGAGCGGAATCGAACCCGCATCGCCGAGAAACAGCCGGGCCGGATGGAAATTCAGCAGCAGAAAGCCGAGCGCGGCGCCGGCGACAGCCGAGCCGGCCACGGCCAGATCCGGTGACGGCATCGGGCCAGTCAGCGCCGCGACCGCATACGCGCCGAAGCCGAACAGCGCCATGCCGCCCGCGAGTCCGTCGGCGCCGTCCATGAAGTTGTACAGGTTCGTCAACCAGACCATCGCGAAGCCGATGCCGACCAGCAGCCACCACGGTGCGTCGGCCGGGAACACGGCGATCAGCGCGACGACCGCCGCGAGGTGCGCCGAGAACCGCACGCGGGCCGGCAGCCCGCGCCGGTCGTCGATCTGCGACATCGCGGCAAGCCCGGCGGTGGCGATGGCGATCAGCCACAAGTGCGGCGCCAGCGCGAACAGCGCGACGACGCAGACCGGTACGATGCCCCATCCGCCGACGCGCGGCGTCGGCAGCGTATGGAGCGAACGGTCGTTCGGAATGTCGGTGGCAAGGCGCCATGCGAGGCCGGTTGCTAGTAGTAGGCGCAGGATGGCCGTCGATGCGATGGCGGCGGCCAGTGCCACTACGAGTGCACCGGACCACGCGGATGTAGGGAAATGCATGTCGGCTATTGTTGTGTATCGCGCGAACGATACCATGCGGCGGTCGCTTCGAGGCCCTGTCGCGTCGTATAAGGCGGATGCCAGTCGAGTACGCGTCGGATGCGTCCCGTATCGAGTTCCAGGCTGCCCGTCAGCCGGCCGATCGCCGCGCGGCGGCCCGTCAGCGCACCAAGCGCCCGCAGCATGACCGGCGGAACCGGCACCAGGCGCGCCGGCCGGCCCAGCGCATCACCGACCAGGCGCATCAGCGCGGTGACAGACGGCGCGTCGTCGTCCGCGACATGGAAGCACTCGCCGGCCGCGCGGGGGTCGATTGCGCACCGCAGCAACGCGTCCGCGAGATTGTCGACATAGACGAGGCTGCGGCGCGCGGCAACGGCGCCGAACGGCAGCGGCATTCCGCGCGCCACCGCCTCCATCATCTTCAGGAAGTTGGCCCGAACCCCCGGACCGTAGACGAGCGGCGGTCGCACGACGACGACGTCGAGCCCCGCCGACTCGCCGAACTGCGCAAGCTGTTGCTCCGCACGCAGCTTTGAACGCCCGTAAGAATCCTGCGGATCGGGTTTCACGGCTTCCGACAGCGGTACCCCACCGTCCCCCTCGCCGACCGCCTTGATGCTGCTCGCGAACACGATGCGGCGCACGCCGTGCCGGCGCGCGGCCTCAGCGAGACGCAACGTGCCGGCGACGTTGGTCGCATCGAAGGCCGCATCGGGATCAGGCGACTCGTCGCGCATCACATGCACTCGCGCGGCGAGATGGATGACGCAGTCGACGGTCAGATCGGTCGGCCACTTTGCCTCGAGGCCGTCGAAATCGGCGGTGTCGTGCACCCATTCGTGCACGCCGTCGATACATCCGCCCGGTCGCCGGACCAGCGCGGTGACGGCGTGTCCGGCCTCCAATGCGCGGCGGCAGACGACGCGGCCGACGAAGCCGTTCGCACCGGTAACGACGAGATGGCTCACCACAGCCTCCAGCCGAAACGGTTGTAGAACTTGAAGGCCGACGCGGCGAACATGCGGATGTGCGCGAAGCCCTTGCGGGACGCGCCGCCGCCGTGATGGATCACGCGGACCGACGGGACGTAGGCGACGCGGGCGACGTCATGCGTGCGCAAGCTCAGATCGTAGTCTTCGAAGTAGAGGAAGTAGCGCGGGTCGAAGCCGCCCAGTTTCTTCAGCACTTCGGTGCGGAACAGCATGAAGCAGCCGCTAATGATGGGGGGATCCCAAACGATGTCGCGGTTGTTGATCAGGTCGCGCATTTCGTAGCGGGCGAGGCGTCCGGCAAACCAGCGGCGCATGCGCAAGGGCAAGAATCCACGGACCAGCAGATCAAGCAGCGCCGGGAAGCGTCGGCAAAGATACTGAACGTCACCGCGATCGTCGCCAATCCATGGTGTCAGCAACCCGACTTCCGGATGTGTGTCCATAAAATCGAGCGCCCGGTTGAGCGCTTCGGGCGCCGTGTCGATATCGGGATTGAGTATCAGGTGATAGTCGCTCCGCGCTGCGTCGATCGACAAATTGTGACCACGTGCGTAGCCGATATTGCCGTGGCCGGTCAGCACGGTGCACTCGACGTCTGCTCCGGAAAACATATTCCGGGCCGCCGCCAATTTCACCGCTTCGCCGCCGTTGTCGATCAGGGATACATGCACGACCAGCCCGGGACGGGATTCACGCAGCCTCCAGTAGGCGGCGAGCAGGCTCGAAAAAGTCTGCGCAAGCATCGACTCATCGGAACGATAGGTCACGACGGATACGGACAGTACTGTGTCTCTCGACGTCGGCAAATGGCCAGGGCGAGGCTTGGGATAAGGAAACACAACGTTTTATAGAATCAAGGAGAGCACCGGCAAGTGTGCCATATTCATCCGCCACCGCAACCTGCGGTCGCGGCCAGAAATTTTTCGACCGCCATCACTCCCTTACCTGGATAGCAATGAAAGGCGTACGGTGAAGTATGCTATGCACCAATGTGCGCCGTACTGCAGACGATCCTTTCCCTCCACGGACGCACTGTCCGGCCGTTGAAATTGGCGGGGCGTAAGAGAGGTTTGAGAGTCGTGCGTTATGGATGACGTGTGCATGACCTTGAGCAATCAGTGCGTGGCTGGGAACGGATGAGGCGCAGAAACTGCTGTCTACGACAGTCGCACTTGAAGACTTCGTGCCAGCCGATCACCTGCTGCAGCCGGTTCGGAGTTGCTGCTCAATAGAGCGCCGAAGCGACTCACCGGACCGTTCAGCATGATCTGCGGACCAGCAGTCGGGCGCCGATTGCACCTGAGAGACTGCTGCTATTACAGGGGTTTTTACTCGGTGTGTAGCCTGCGTCTGCTGATGGAGCAGATGCCCTACAATTTGCTGTTCCGCTGGTTCGTCAGGCTGGCCATCGGAGACGCCATGTGGACCTACTTGGTATGCTCGACGAACCGGGACCCTCTACTGGAACACGACGTGGTCGAAACGTTCTTTACTGAAATCATGGGCCTTGCAAACAAACAAAGGCTACTGTCCAAAGAGCGTTTCTCGGTGGACGGCATACTGATCCCGACGAGGGCCAGTCGCACGAACTTCCGATCCAAGGACTACTCGGATAATCCGCATGCAAACGGAACGCTCGACCCCGACACTGACGGGAAGGGCAAGACGCTCGGCGCCCACAAAGGTCACGACTTGCGCGATCTCGCGCTGGACTGCCGTGCATGCAAGGTGAGGCCCCACGTCGCCTGCAGCGACACGCCTGAAGGCAATAGTGCGATGGATGGCCACACCTCGCGGCACACCGGCGATGGCCTCAGCCTAGTCATTCGCAAGCGCATCGGAGACCACTGCTATTGGAGCAAGACAGTCGGATGGATTCGACACACCGTGTATCGCGGCGTCAAACGGATCAACCAGCACTTCAAGCTGACAACGCTGGCGAGCAACCGAATTCGAATAGTTCGAACTCTGACAGAGATACCGCAGGGAGCGATGCAATGAGCGCCCAACGTGCGCGCGCCGCACGATGTTGGGAGGGAATCACATCCGCAAACTGAGCGGCACACCTTTAGTCATTGTTCAGAGAATCATAATCGCGCAAATTTCAAGAGCCCGTTAGAGGCTAAGAAAGCGGCGCCCACCGTCAACCACCGCCCTCCTCACTCCCGCTTTCCGTTCCTGCACCCCGGATTAGAGACTATTTCAATGGAAAAGCTCAACCGTCGTACGTTTCTACGCAACGCTGCAATTACCGCCGGATCAGCAGTCGCGATTTCAGCCCTACCGTACGCGATTCGCCGCGCCCTCACCGTGCCGGCCGCTGTTGAAAATGGGAATATTGCGGACGTAAAACACGTCGTTATTCTTGCCCAAGAAAACCGGTCTTTCGACCATTACTTCGGCACATTGAGAGGCGTCCGAGGGTTTAGAGATCCGCGTACTATTCCGAACAACAGTGGCAACGTGTTCAAACAAAACTACAGCGGGACATGGCTTGGGCCGTGGCATGCCAACACGAAGACAATGGAGACCATCACGACACTCAGCGCTCACGACCCAGATCACCAGTTTCCCAGCTGTCAATGGGCGTGGGGGCAAGGAAAAATGACGCACTGGCCGACAATCAAAAATCCATTCTCAATGGCGTATTTCGGACGTGACGATTTACCCTTCCAATATGCGTTGGCCGAAGCGTTTACGATTTGCGATGCTTATCATTGCGCTCTAACAGGCTCAACCGGGCCAAATCGCGTCGCACTCATGTCAGGTTCGAATTATGATCCAACGATACGCAAGGCAGGTCATAACAGCACCGTCTATGACTCGGAGGTATACAACGAACGCATGCTGGTCAGCGGCTTGATGCCCTCACCCGGCTATAAATTCTTAACAAAGGATCGCCCATTCACGTGGCTGACCATCCCCGAAGTACTCGAATCCGCGGGCATAACTTGGAAATTCTATCAAGATCCTAATGACATCTGGGACGGATTGTTCAATCCTTGCCTTGCGTTCAAGACATGGCAGGACGCGTCAAAGAACCGAATGTCGCCACTTTACAGGAATGGCATGACCTTGCGCACAATCGCTGACTTGGCAAGCGACGTCAAAAATGGAAGTCTGCCTCAAGTGTCTTGGATTCTGCCGGGAAAGGCCCAATCGGAACATCCTGGGGGCGGGGGTAGTACAAATCAAGCAGCAGATTTCGTCGCAACCATACTCGATGCGCTTACGGCCAATCCAGACGTTTGGTCGAAAACAGTATTCTTCATCACATTCGATGAAAGTGATGGATTTTTTGATCACGTCCCCCCTCCCGCCATTCCTTCCATCGATGCGTCGGGCAACATCATGGGCAAATCAACTGTGTCGACCATCGGCGAATACTTTCAGGACACAACGTCGCGCTCATACCTCAATCCAGACGACACAATTTCCGGTCCTGTCCGTCCGTGGGGGTTGGGATTTCGTGTACCGATGTATGTCGTGTCGCCGTGGAGCAAAGGAGGTTACGTTAATTCACAAGTATTCAGTCATCAATCGGTGGGCATGTTTCTCGAAAAGCGCTTTGGAGTGGCAATCCCAGCCATCAGCCCATGGCATCGAACAGTATGTGGCGACCTTACATCCACCCTCGATTTCACCACTCCAAATATGGAGACGCCTACAATGCCGGACATGAGCCATTATGTCACACTGGATGCACAGCAAGCGCCATTACCCGCTGCGGCGCCGCCGATTTCTCCAGAGCCACTCTATCAGGAGCCGGGGATACGCCTCTCTCGCGCGCTGCCCTATGAATTACACACAAGTTCGCTCATTGCGCAGAGTGCTACCGTCACGCTTGAGTTCTCCAATACCGGTAGTGCCGGTGCAGTCTTTCACGTATACGATAAGCTTCATCTCGATCGCATTCCCAAGCGCTATACAGTTGAAGCTCAAAAAATCGTGAACGATACCTGGGACACAAATGAGGATAGCGGAGACTATGATCTATGGGTGAGCGCACCGAACGGCTTCGTTAGAGCATTTTGTGGAAACACGATTCGAGACGTTGATGCAGACATCCGTATTCACTACTCCGTCAACACTGAAGAAATTTATATCGAGATATTCAATCGTTCAAATGTAGCCATCAACGCCAAGATTGAAGACATGTCCTATCGCACCGGCGGCCCTTGGGCGCTTCCGGTTGAGGCAGGACACAGGGCACAACTTGCATTTCGGCTTTCGAGTTCCAAGAATTGGTACGATTTCAATGTGCATCTCGGATCTAATTCGACCTGGGCGCGCCGCTTTGCCGGACGTATGGAAACCGGAAAGGATGGTATCAGCGATCCAACAATAGGTACCCTGCCACAACATTGAACTGGTGACGATATGATCGATGGATTCACCACCGTCACCGACACGAGGGCGAAGCGGAACGGCAGGATCGCCGTCGCGGAACGACAATCGAGCAAACTCAGCCACACTGCGACCGCTCCAAACGTGTCGCCGCTCCGAATCTCTTCAAAATGACGGACTGCCCCGATCATCTCGGCTGAACGTCGTCAGTTGACGACGTCCAACCGACGAGTCGATGAGGCGACGTGACGACGGCCTCGAAATACGATCATCCGAGAATTCGCTTGAGTCTGTCGACAACTGTGATCAATGAGCGCGTCGTCCGCCACATGCGAGACCGAACCACCTCGTCCAACTCTGCACGCATCCGCAACTCCGCGAGTTGCGCCTCCTTGCTCGACTCTAGCGCCTTTACCTCTCGGCTCTGAAGGTCGTCATAGTCGGCACGCAATTGTAGAACGGTGTTAGACAGTTCCACATTGCGCGCCTTCAACTCGCTCGTTTTGCCCACGTGCAAATCGAGTTGGCTTGGCAGATGAGCATCGAGCCAATAGGTCAGATCCTCGGGATCTATCGTACGCCCGACTGCAAAGCTCATGAATCGTGCTTCGCGCTCCAGATAGTCTTTGATCATTGGCTGCGTCAGATCCATCCCCAGATGAGCGAACGTCTCGGCGTAGAAAGTGCAGCGGTTCAACCAACGCAGGTCCGCAGGAAGCGCGCAGGTCGATGTCGACCGTAACATGAGCGTTAGTGCCCGGAAAACGAGATAACCGACTGGCAATGCTTCCCTCGACGACCATTCCTGGTCGATGGCACGCGGCGTGCCATCGCTCGCGATGATAATATTCTGCGGAACGACGTCAAGCATATCGCCCGGAAATTCGAAATCGGGGGTTAGCCTTGGTGGCCGTGCAACCCGAGCACCGCTCATTGCGAACAGCGCTTCGACATAACGGTGTGCGATATTGGCGACTTGTCGAATGCTCCAACCGGGTGTCGTCAACAAACTCCCGAAATCCTCATCAAGCGCGACACCTTCGATCCACATCTCATCTGTCATCCGGTGCGCGAACACGGAATCAGACGCGGGCGTGGCGCCGGACAGCAACCGGCGTTGCACCTGAACGACCTCGTCGTGCCGCACGAACGCTGCCGCCTTGCAAAAAGCAGGCTGCCGCTCGGACGAGTAATGGAACGCCAGAACATCCGGCTCAAACGGCGAAGTACCGGCTTCTGATGGCGACGCCACGAACAGGAAAGAATTCGCTAAATCGGCGAGTAAACCATTGCAACCGACTGTGCGCCATGCGCGTTCGAGCGCAAACGTGAGCACCTTCGAATTGACTTGAGGATCGCGGGTCGCGGTTTGAGCGGCAAGTGTATCGGCATGAAACCGCGTTCGCGACTCAAGGGCGGCGGGCAACAGCACCGACGACGGTAGCTTGTAGTCAGGAAATGGCAGCGCCAATTGCCGCGTGCGAAAGCCGGCCGCAGCCAACCGCCGTTCGAGTTCAAGCTTGCCGAACGTCTCAACGCCGGGTTTTTGATAAAGCCCTTGGACACCGAACATCGGAATGCCGAGATGATCCTCCGGTGCACCAGCGAGATACTTCAAACCAAGCTGGTTTTCAATTGCGAGAATCAAGATGCCGCCGGGCTTGAGCATCCGACAAACTGTTTCGAGCATGGAATGCGCAGGGTCTTCGCCGTCGCCGAATAGCGCCGCGTATTCTAGTACCCCGATCAAAGTGACGACGTCGAACTTACGATCGACTGCAAAGTCTCCAAATCGCTCGTTCAGCACCACTACATTTGGAAGATCCCGAGTGCGCAATGCGGCGATCGAAGCACGCCGGCGACTACCCTCGAGTGCGAGAACGCTACCCCCGCACTCGCCGAGATAGCGTGTAATCGCACCGCAACCTGCGCCGATCTCGAGGATGTCGCCCGTCAAGCGATGAGAAAGCGGACGCAACAAGTTTGCACGCGAAGCGCTGAGGTGATACCGGCGCGGCCAGTCGGTGCAGTGTGCCGCCAATTCCGGTGAGAGTACCGAAAGATCCGTTGCCTCCAGCAGAATGCGGGCTAGCGACTGTTCGACCTCGTCACCATCGCTATAGCCAAATGCACTGCTCACATCGCGACGCCAGATGCGAATCGCGTCGTCGAACACGTAACCGGCCGACTCTAGTTCCAATCGTTGAGTCAGCATAATTCGGATTCCATTTTCATACCAAGATTTGACAGCCCAAAGAATCGTGAATCGGTCGCCACCACAAGATGAATAGCATCGTAGCGGCGATCGTGTGGCACGATCTCTTCGCCATGCCGCGTCGCAACGCCAAGCGAAACGAAATAGTCTCCGGGACCGAGATGGCAATCGAATTTCACGTGTGCCACCCATCGCGAACCGGCTTCGCACATGGTTTCAAACCCATCGCATTGCAACAATTCGGAGTTGCTACCATAGACGGTCACGCCCTCTTTGGTCTTAATCGTGACCCCGAGGATTGGACGCATTATTGGCGCATTGATCGTGAAAGCGATCTGCAATTCAACCGACGCTGTAGTCGCAATCGCGTTCGGGTAAGCGACGCCATCGCTCATCACGAGGAAATCGGTAATCGACGCAGCGCCGTCCCCCCAGCGATATTCGTACGAGTTGTACGATGGACGCGTCACGAATGCGTCTCGATCGAATACCAGTTGTACAGCTTCGGCCATTTGCTCGTATGCCGGCTTAGTGAACGACTTCGGTTCCGACTCGCCGCGAGTTTCTGTCGCCTGCTCTGAGGCCGGCTCATGATGCTCGTCATTATCGACTTGCGTCACAGCGACGGCCTTTCGCTCGCGGCCGAACAGCAAGTCGAGATACCGGTTCACCGTTTCGCGCGGTTGCCCTTCGAACACTTTCTGTCCTGCATCCAACAGAATGGCGCGCGAGCAGTGCATCACGACTTGCTCGCTGCTGTGCGTGACGAGAAGAATGCTGGTGCCATTATCCTTGAGTTGTCGGAGGCGATCAAAGCACTTCGCCTGAAATTTTGCATCGCCGACCGCCAGTGCCTCGTCGACGATCAGGATGGCTGGATCAATCTGCGCCTGAACCGCGAATGCGAGACGCACGATCATGCCGCTGGAATACGTTTTGACTGGCTGATCAATAAAACGCCCGATGTCGGCGAAAGCTGCGATGCTGTCGAACCGTGAATCGATCTCTTCCTTTGTCAGCCCCAGCAACGAACCATTGAGGTAGACGTTCTCGCGCCCGGAAAATTCGGTGTTGAAGCCGGACCCGAGTTCGAGCAGCGCAGCGACGCGCCCGTTGGTAGTAACGTCGCCCTTTGTCGGAGTCAATGTGCCGGCGATGATCTGCAGCAGCGTCGATTTGCCCGACCCGTTACGCCCGACGATACCGACGGTCTCTCCAGGTGCAACGGTGAAGCTAACGTCGTTCAATGCCCAGAATTCACGGTACAGCGTCTTGCGTCCGCGATGCAACATTTGCAGCAATCGATCGCGGGGCTTCTCATAAATGTTGTAGCACTTGCTAACGTGCGACACACTGATTGCAGATTCAATTTCAATTTTGCTCGTCATGGTCATTTTGCTCGACGGTCCGGCCAGCGCCGTGCCAATGGCAACAGCGACTTGTTCATCACCCTCAATAAATCCGCGGATCGCGCGACGCGCCGCCGCTGTACTTCGGTACGCTTCCTCAACATTCGCAGCAGCCCGCGCAGTGCGTCCCGCTTGGCTCGGAAGATTGTGCGAGCCTGCCCTCTCATCGCAAATAGGAGGCAGGCCGCGAAATTCATAGCCAGATGCGGAATCAGGAAAAGCCAGAACCAAACGCCTGGCATGTTCTTCACGTACGTCCAAACCACATTGCGATGCCCGTGGTATACGGCGAAATCGCTATGTTGCCCACCAGTCGTACCAGAACCAACGTGCAGCGCGACGGCATCCGGAACGAATAGGCAGCGAAAACCTGCCAGACGCAGGCGGAACGCCAGATCGACGTCTTCGAAATAACAAAAAAAATCCTCGTCAAATCCGCCTACAGCGTCGAACGCATCTTTGGCGTACATTGCCGTGGCTGCACATGGTCCGAAAACTTCAATACGTGACGACGCGTGCGAGTCGGCGTGACGATAGCCCCGCCGCCACGCGATACCGCTCACGTGATAGTTGTCGCCTGCGCCGTCGAGGAGCGAAGGCTCGTCAGCGATTAATGTCTTACCAGCAAAAAACGCATACTCGACTTCGGCCGCGGCCGCGGCGAGCATTCTCTCGATCCAGTCATCCGCGAGAAATGCATCGGGGTTGATGAGCGCGATCCAATCGCAATCATCGAGCAGCGCGACAGCTAAGTTATTGCCACGTGCAAAGCCGCTGTTGTAATCGAGCCGCTCATAGTGTGTGTTGCTTGGCTCGCTGGGCGAAGCATCGAACGTGCTGCTTGCGTTATCGACGACGACGACTCGATGAGGCGCGACTGTCTGACGAGCCAATGCTTCCATTGCGCGGTCAAGCATCGATTGCGCATTCCAATTGACGATCGCCACGCCAACTTTCGCTCCTCGAGACATGCCGGGAGCGAGGGCATCGAGGGTCGTCATACTGCGCCGGAAGCAAGGCGTCGAGCAATCCTGTACGCGATTCCCTTCACGCCAGCTGGAACGCGTGCGGGCAGCGGTGCAACTGACACGGCATCCGGTTTATCGCCGAGATCGATATATTCGATGAACACATCCCGCAACGCTTTGTCGTCAAGCAGTCGCAGCTCCGGATCAGCCTCGCCAGCACGACGACGCGCGTCGATGAACTGGCGAATCATCCAGATAATTCGATCGTTGCCCTGTGCGTTGATCGACTCGGCAATCGCACGCACGTCAGCAGTCAGTCTGTCATGATCGGCGTCACCGTACAAAACGTCACCCTCATAGAGCATCATGCCGACCGCCAGAACCCAGCAAATCTCGAACAACATCCATGCGCGATTCGATGAAATCGTATTCGACGAATGAATTCGGTACTGCAATAGGGGCTGCGGAATCAAAGCGCACTCGAAAGTACGCGCAGCACGAAGCAGGAAATCCCAGTCGTGCGCGAAACGCAAATTGCGCATGCCGCCAATACGCTCGTATAAGCGCCTAGAAAACACGACGTTACTCGTGGTCGACACAAAATTCGTCATCAACAGATTCTTAGCAAAATCATTGCTGATGGCGAATGTACGCTCGGGCTTCGCGATCGGCCACGGTAGCATGTTGTGCCAGCCCTCCTTCACTCCGCGTGCATTGCCATCAGCGTCGATGACTTCGATCCACGTCGCCACGAGGTCGACCGCCCCGCCGGCGAGTACATCGAGAGATGCTTGCAATCGAGTCGGATGGAAAACGTCGTCAGAATTTAGAATGGCGAGATAGTCGCCCTTTGCAGCCTCAAGACCGCGATTGATCGCATTGTGAGCGCCAGCGTTCGGCTGCTCAACCAACCGAAAGCGAGAGTCCGTCACAGTCCTGAGATAGTCCAGTGATTCGTCCTTCGACCCGTCATCGATCACGATGAGTTCCAGCTCGCGATGCGACTGCTCAAGCACGCTATTGACGGCTTTACGAATGTAGCGCGCATGGTTATAGCTAGGAATTACGACGGAAACTAGGCACATCTCAATTCGCCTCTCTACGAGTGCTCAGCCAAGCGAGCGTCTGCTCTACGCCTTGCCGCAATCCAATGGAAGAAACCCAGCCAGTTTGCTCTGTAAGCTTCGCGCAATTGAGCACGTTGTATTCGACATCGGCGCGGCGTGCATCGTGATATTTCACGGCAAGCCGAACCCCGGTGTTCTCGAGGGCGGGTGCGAGATAGTCATTCAGAAGTTCCCGCACAGAAACCCCGACACCCGTTCCGACGTTATAAATTTCGCCAGGCGTTCCACTTTCCGCAATTTTCGTGATCGCGTCCGCTATGTCCAGCACATGGGTATAGTCGCGGACCGCATTGCCGTCACCAAAGATCGTTACCTCGCGGCCTTGCTGCGCCGATGCTAGAGCGGTCGCAATAAGCCCCTGACCGCGAAATGGCACTTGCCCCGAACCATATGCGTTGCCCGGACGAACGATAACGGCAGGCAACTGGCGCTGGACGTGATACAGCAATGCGATATGCTCAATGCACAGCTTCGAAGTGCCGTAGAGCGAAACCGGTCGCGTGACCGTCGACTCGGCAATCGATACGCCGGCGGGTTGGTTTCCATAAACAGTCCCCCCTGAAGAAACGAACACGAATTTCTTCACGCCCGCATCAATACATGCTTCCATCAGCCGAGTTGCGGGCAGGATATTACGCTCGTATTCTTGCGGCATATCACATTCGATATTCATACGCATCGCGTCGTGTGCCAGATGGACAACCACGTCGACGTTTCGAATAACCTCGCGCAAGAAAACCGCATCGCCATAATCGCCGACGCATACCTCTGTTTGCGGCGACAAGCCGTTCGCCGGATTAGCGTCCATCGCAGGTTGAGAAACGTCGACTACTCGCACCTCGAAGCCGGCCTTCGAGCATGCATCCGCTACGTGTCGACCAATGAAGCCACCACCACCAATCAATAGAGCTCGCTTCATCGCCCCTCCTCATTTGCCGATTTCCGCACCCCATCGCGATAGCTTGCCATCGCCTTGTCGAAGCAGTCGACATATTGTCCAGCGATGCGCCTGCTGGAAAATCGCTCAAGCAACGCGGACTCGTTTGCGATAAGCGCAGAGCGGAACTGGTCGTGCCGGGCCAGCCAGCGATCGAATGCTTCCAGCATCTGAGCCTTCGATGCGTCGACCGGATAGACGAGCCCGCCTTCGAACTCCTCCAGCACCACACCAATATCGCCGACATCGGTCGCAAATGTCGGCACCGCGAGCAGCAATGCCTCCAGCATCGCAATCGGCAACCCCTCATAGGCGGACGTAAACACCAGTCCGTCGAGCACCGAATCGAGCTCCAATGTATTGGCAACGTACGGAATGCGAACCACGTTTGTGAGACGCTGCTCGCGAATAAACATATCGACATTGGGCGCAAGCTCACCGTCGCCGACGAGCACGAACAGCTCATCATTGTTGAGCGCACGGGCTGCAGCAAGACGCAGAAATTCAATCGGGCGCTTTTGTGCAGTCAAGCGACCAATAAACGCAAACAGACGCTTGTCACCCGGCAAATCGTACTTTTGCAATACTTTGGTACGCGACTGCACTCCACTCTTGTAGTCAACAATGCGGTCGGTATTGACGGCCGAGTAGATGAGGTCGACCTGGGAGGGACTGCGGCCAAGCTCGCCGATAAACCGCCTATGGATCTTTTGGTTGACGGCAATGAAGCGATCGAACGAACGAATACCCGGCTCATGATAGCGGTTAATCCAACCTTGTTCGACGTCATACACCTGCTGATCGACCATCGGAACATCAGCGAACAGTAAGCGCAGCCGTTGCGCATTGTCGCCAAGCCAGGGCGAACCATTGCAGATCCAGACCAGAGACGGTTTCAGCCACGCCTTCAAATGTCCGAGTACGCGCAGATAATTGGCGTGGTCTGTAAATTCGGACATTTGCACAAGACGCGCACCTGCATCCTGAAACTGTCGGCCAAGACTACCTTGTTCGGCACGCAATCGCTCCATCGTCACCACAACGAAATCGTATTGCGTGTTCAGTTCACGGATGATCTCGACAGTATTGCGCTCGACCCCGCCGACTGCGACAAAAATCGGAAAAACAAATATGACCGGCCGAGCAGCCCGACACTTGGGAAACTGCGGGGCAAGAAAGCGAATAGCGGCATCAGGCGAACGCTCAGTGACGAAAAAGCCGATCGGATCAGTCGTGACACACGTACCAATCCATTCACTCAGTGGCTGCGCCTTAGGCAACGGCAAGTTCGCCCCCGCTTCGACGCGGATTACCTTGCCAGTGAACGCGCCGCGTGCGAGCGCGCCGTCGAATACCGACTGTGCGATGCGACGCGAGAACAGCAGGTGATTGCGGCAACTACCGGCGCAGACCGTCGCCGGTTCATCGTAGCCATACGAAATCACAGCAACGTCGACTCCATTCTCGACCACCGCAAGCCACGCGTCCATCAGCGCGTCTGTATCGCCGATCGAACCGTCCTCATCCGGCCAATACAGCACGCCGCATGGCACCTTGTCGACGGCAAATACATTGCTGGTACCACGCTCGCGCAACGTATCCACATCGATGCGTTCGAATACGCGGACTGCTTCGCCGAACGCGGTCGCAAATTGCGCGACGAGTGGTTCGACTTCCATACCGCTAGGCTCAACGACCAACGCAATCGACGAACTAAGGTTGACTTGCGGAACATCCCCGGAAGGTCGCATGTGTGCACTCGCCTGCATGCGCCGACGACGCAGCATGTCGTGCATGAGAGCAACAAGCTGTCTCGGGTTATGCCGAAGGTAGCGAACGCCAATCGAAATCCGACGCCGCCACCTTGCTCCCGTTGATGTGGCTGCACCGGCCGCCCCCTGTGTGGCAGCGAGTATCGACACTTCCCGGCATATTCCAGACGCTAGCGTATCGCTGACTTCGGCGCCGAGCAGGCTCGTTTCCACCATCTCGTCGAGAGTTGCCCGAGTCACGCTCTTGAAATCCGGGCCATCGGCGTCAAGCAATTGCCAGTATGGCTCCCATGCCGCTCCGAAATGGCGTGACATGGCAAGCGAAAGCACCGCTTCCGTCCCGGCGAGACGCTGGAGCACACCATGCTCGTACATCGCGCGGAACAGCGGCACGTATATCGCGCTCAGACAATTGCCGATAATTAGCCGGCCTGCGCGGTTTGCAATGTCAAACAAGTGCTCATAGTTCTCGGCGCGCGCAACGAGTCTTTCAAGACGTGATTTCCACGTAGCCTCGACATCTGGCGCAGGCAAACCGCTCTTCAGTGCCTGCTGGAGCGCGTCCACCCCGACAATCGCTCCAACTTCGAGGTGCATCGAACGGAATACGACGGCCATGCGGCCCGCTGCGATTTGGCGTCGGCAGAAGCCAGCAATGTTATACGGGTGAAAATGATCGCCTTTCGCATCACGCGTGTAAAAGATGCGCATCCCTTGACGAGCCAGGCGATAGCCCAATTCGATGTCTTCGAAACCATACTGGTCGAAGCGATGATCAAACAGCGTCTCCTGGTTCACCAGGATATCCCGATCCACACAGATATTGCATGTGTAGAAATGCCGGAAGTCAACGTACTCACCATCCCTCAACCGGTTATAGCTGAACTGCTCGTTACCGATCTCCGTGATGTGCGTCATCAAATGATTGACCTTCAACTCTGGATGCCAGTCCACGACACCGAGCGTTGCCACGAGCGGACCCTTTGCGGCTCCGAGTGCCAAATGCACGTTGATGAGATCTGGGTGCGGGAAAATATCATCGCCGATAATCAGAAGCCGCTGGCCTTTTGCCGCACGGATTGCGGCATTGCGCGCTGACGACGCACCACCATGTTGGTTACGCAACACGCGAATCGGCAAATCCCTGACCGCCTCCAATAGCGCCACCGTGCCGTCTTCCGACCCATCATCCGAAAAGATGATTTCGTATGGCACCTCCGTCATCCGATCGACCTCACGCCATGCGTCAAGCACCCCGGGTAACATACGCTCCCGGTTGTAGGTCGGGATAATGACGCTCATCGAGAGACGATCGTCATCCGCGCGTCCGATTGGCGATCCCGTGGTCATTGGCACGGCGCATTGTTGGTCGCCATCTCGCTTGGCGGCAGCCGTAATCCACTCCAGGTCCAAGCTCGGGTTCGGACGGCGCAATTCACGGCGACCGACGACCCAGTAATGCAGCAACGGTGGCAGGCCGGAAGCGGCTACGTCCGGGTATCGTGCGAGGTAATATGCGCCATCGAATCCGGGACCGGGATTGCGCCCTTCTCGCCAACCTCGCGTAAGGTAGTGCGTCAACTCATCCAATCCGGCTTGCGCTACATCCGGATATTGTTCACGGTACCATTTCGGCGCCACCAGCGGGCAGTCGCGTAGCAGGAATGCCCAGCGGCGGATTCGCACCCACGTGATGGCTCGATTCGGAACATTTTTGACGGCTAATGCATTCATAGTTCAGCGCAGATAAGGTAGAGCAATTTCCGAGCGGCACATGCCACTCTGTGATCACAAAACGTCTGAAAATCCCTTCCTCGTCTTCTGAAACCACCAGAACCCAATCCAGGCGACGACCCCACTACCCAACGTATACAATGCCCATGAAATCCAGTGCGGCTGCCTTCCCCAAATCAGCACATCCCTAGCCGATTCGATGACGTAAGTCAGCGGATTGATATAAAGCAATTTCTGATACATCGCTGGAAGCGCCGATACCGGATAAAACATCGGCGACAGAAACATAAGTACGGTCGTGACGATCCCCGTGATTTGCGTAACGTCGCGCAAATAAACGCCCGTCGCGGCAAGAAACCAGGTACACCCCATAGTCGCGAGCACAAGCGGAAACATCACAATCGGAAAGAACACGATAGTCCACGGCATCGCATGGCGCAGGATGACTTGCGCCACGACCAACACTCCCCAACTCACGATCGTATGAAAAACGGCTGAGCCCATAGAAATCCACGGTAGAATTTCCAGCGGAAAGACAACCTTCTTGACATAATTGGGATTGCCGGCAATCAGGCCGGGGGCACGTGTAAAGCATTCGGAAAACATGCCGTGCACCAGCATTCCGGCAAAAATGATGATCGCGAAATCGCCCTTGTTGGTGATGTCAGAACCACCCCACCGAGATTTGAAAATCACGCCGAAAATCACCGTATAAACGATGAGCAGAAGAAGCGGATTGAAAAACGACCAAGCTAGCCCCATCAGTGAGCCCTGATAGCGCCCTAGCACCTCTCGAATTGTCATCTGGAAAATCAATGAACGATTCCGCCAGGTCGATCGGACCAGTTCGTTCACACTGGCAGCGTGTGCGTTATGAGGATTCATAGGTGGTACTGTTCAGTAACAGGTTGAATGGGTTGCCTGATACACGTTTGTTCGCAGCAACCCGGCTGAGCACGGTCGTTGATGGCCAAGTGAGGTTGCAGAACAAGACGGACACACCGGACAACGCGGACAAGACATCGGATCGATGGTAGCCTTATGTACACCACTGCGCGACGAAAGACGCCAGCAAGTGGGGCAAATGGACGGATGTCATGCGAAAATACCAGGTTGATCGTCGGGTCGCGTGAAGTGCTCCACTTCCGCTCCTGTAACCGCACGCCCTGCAGCTCCTCCGCATCTGACGTTCCGTCGCTAGTATGAAGAAACCTCGGCCTCGGTCGGCAGACCGCTATTTCCCCAGCATTTCTCTCAAACAAAGGCAAAGAGACTCGCGCCAATCCGGTGCGATCAGCCCGAACACCCTTGCAAGATTGTCGTTCGACAGCCGAGAGTTCGATGGACGTTTCGCGGGGGTCGGATAATCCGACGCCGAAATCGGCAGTACGGCCGGACGCGCTGGCAAATCCGCCAACTCAAAAATCGTGGACGCAAATCCGTGCCACGAGGTTTCGCCTGCAGCCGTCAGGTGGTACACGCCCGAACGCTCCCTCCACCATTCGTCGGGGTCGAGAGCTGACCTAGCCTGAGCAACCACATGCGCCGTCATTGCGGCAATCGTATTACTCCAAGTCGGCGCACCAACCTGATCTGCAACCACCCTCAATTCTGAACGCTCGGATCCGAGGCGCAACATTGTTAACAGGAAGTTTCGGCCCCGTGCGCCATAAACCCAACTCGTCCGGAAAACGAGCGCACTGCTTTCTGCCACCGAGAAGACAGCCTGCTCGCCCGCAAGCTTGGTACGTCCGTAGACGTTCTGCGGATTCGTTGGATCGGCTTCGGTGTAGCTCGATGTCTTGGTGCCGTCGAACACGTAGTCCGTGGAGTAGTGAATCAACGCTGCACCAAGGCGCTTCGCCTCTTCCGCCAACACCCCCGGAGCGACGCCGTTTACACGCATCGCAGTATCTGCGTCATGCTCAGCTGCATCCACTGCCGTATAAGCTGCAGGATTGATGATCAGTGACGGCTGCACTTCGCGCACAACGGTACGAATCTGATCGAAGTTGGCGATGTCCAAAGCGGAACGGTCAGGCGCAACGACCTCTCCAAGCCCCTGCAGGGCACGGACGAGCTCGAAGCCTACTTGGCCCTGGGCGCCGGTCACCAATATCCGGCGCCCGTTCTGTTGGGAATCCTCAAGACGCATACGTTTCCCGCCTATCATGCATAAACCTCGGCATCGGCCAATCGCGCCGCGTTCGCATCCTTGGGTGCGAGCAGCGGTTCGCCATCGATTTCCCAGTCGATACTCAGATCTCGATCATTCCAGACGATGCAGCGCTCATGCTCCGGAAACCAGTAATCGGTCGTCTTGTACAGAAACTCGGCCGCCTCCGACAGCACGACGAAGCCATGCGCGAAACCCGGCGGCACCCAAAGCTGCCGATGGTTCCAGGCCGAAAGCCGCACGCCGACCCACTTGCCGAAATTGGGTGAGCTCTTGCGGATATCGACCGCAACGTCGAGCACCTCGCCCTCCACGACGCGCACGAGCTTACCTTGCGCATGTTGGATCTGATAATGCAGCCCGCGCAACACACCCTTCGCCGAACGCGAATGGTTGTCCTGCACGAACTCGACGCCCGGATCGACCTGCTCCGCGAATTCACGCGCATTGAAGCTCTCATAGAAGAACCCACGCGCGTCGCCGAACACCTTCGGCTCGATGATCTTGACTTCAGGCAGCGCCGTTGCCGTTACTTGGATGGCCATGCGACTCGATCCATGAGAATGTTCTTCAGGTACTGCCCGTACGCATTCTTCGCGAGCGGTTGCGCAAGCTTCAGCACTTGCTCCGAGTCAATCCAGTTGCGGCGGTAGGCAATCTCTTCCGGGCACGCGACCACGAGACCCTGACGCTTCTGCAGCGTCGCGATGAAGCTGGCGGCCTCGATCAACGAATCGTGCGTGCCGGTATCAAGCCACGCATAACCGCGCCCCATGATCTCGACATTGAGCGCGCCCTCCTTCAGGTACCGCGAATTGACGTCGGTGATCTCCAGCTCGCCGCGGGGCGACGGCTTGATATCGGCCGCGATGTCGCATACGCGGTTGTCGTAGAAGTACAAGCCGGTCACCGCATAGTTCGAGCGCGGCTGCGCGGGCTTCTCCTCGATGGAAAGCGCGCGGAAGGACTTGTCGAATTCAACGACACCGTAACGTTCGGGATCGTGCACGTGATAAGCAAACACCGTCGCACCGGCTTCCTGCGCGTGCGCACGCTCGAGCTGCTTCGCGAGATCGTGGCCGTAGAAGATGTTGTCGCCGAGAATCAGCGCCGACGGATCGTTGCCGACGAACTCCTTGCCGATGATGAACGCTTGCGCGAGGCCGTCGGGCGACGGCTGCACCGCATACTGGATGTTCATCCCCCACTGGCTGCCGTCGCCGAGCATCGACTCGAAGCGCGGCGTGTCCTGCGGCGTCGAGATGATCAGCACATCGCGAATGCCGGCGACCATCAGCGTCGACAGCGGGTAGTAGATCATCGGCTTGTCGTACACCGGCAGCAGCTGCTTCGATACGACGTGCGTGATCGGATACAGCCGCGTGCCCGAACCGCCCGCCAGGATGATGCCTTTACGTGCCATCGTGTTTCTCCTCAGCTGCGCTTCGCATAGTTGGTTTCGACCCACTTGCGGTACTCGCCCGACGCGACTTCGTCGGCCCACACCTGGTTGTCGAGATACCAGTCGACAGTCTTTGCCAAGCCCGTTTCGAACGTTTCCGCGGGCTTCCAGCCAAGTTCGCGCTCGAGCTTGCGCGCATCGATCGCGTAGCGGCGATCGTGGCCCGGGCGATCCGTCACGTAGGTGATCTGATCGCGATACGAACCGGCCGCCTTCGGGCGCGCCTTGTCGAGCAGGTCGCACAGCGTATGCACGACCTCGAGGTTCTTCTTTTCGTTCCAGCCGCCGACGTTGTAGGTCTCGCCCGGCACGCCGCGCGCGAGCACTTCACGAATCGCGCTGCAGTGGTCGCCGACATACAGCCAGTCGCGCACGTTCTGGCCGTCGCCGTACACGGGCAGCGGCTTGCCGGCGAGCGCATTCGCGATCATCAGCGGAATCAGCTTCTCCGGGAACTGATACGGACCATAGTTGTTCGAACAGTTGGTCGTCAGCGTCGGGAGTCCGTACGTATGGTGGTAGGCACGCACGAGATGGTCCGAGCCCGCCTTCGTTGCCGAATAGGGGCTGTTCGGCGCATACGGCGTCATCTCGGAAAACTGCGGATCGGTCGCCGACAGCGAGCCGAACACCTCGTCGGTCGACACGTGCAGGAAACGGAACGCCGCCTTGTCAGCGTCGTTCAGGCCGTTCCAGTATTGGCGGGCGGCTTCCAGCAGCGTGAACGTGCCGACGACGTTGGTCTGCACGAAATCGGCCGGGCCGTGGATCGATCGATCGACGTGGCTTTCTGCGGCGAAGTGCAGCACGGCGCGCGGCTTGTGCTCGGCGAACAGTGCGTCGAGCGCGGTACGATCGCAGATGTCGACGCGTGCGAACACATGTTTCGGATTGCCGTCCAGTGACTGCAGCGTACGGAGGTTGCCGGCATAGGTCAGCTTGTCGACATTGAGCACCGCTTCGTCGGAATCGCGCAGCCAGTCGAGTACAAAGTTGGCACCGATAAAGCCCGCGCCGCCCGTAACCAGAATCATGAGACTCCCTCAGTAGTAATGCGCGGCGGACGCCTCCAGGCGGTCGCCGCGTCAAAATTCGAAGCACTTGGCGATGGTCGCCACATCAGACCGGGAATTTTAACCGTTCAACATGTCCGCCAAAGTCATGAAATGCTAATTTTGTTCGGGAAAACGACAATTATAGGGAGCCGCGCGGCGCAAAAGCCATGTTGCTAACAACTTGATACAGCGCTCCGCACCCTTGCCGTCAACAGAATTTCCCACCAATTCAAGCGCATTTCAGAGAACATCGACCCAAAAATTACGCTGAATTCCGATTACTTTTCTTTTTCCCGGGAAACCCGCAGGATCCGCCTCTTATGACCCGCACCCCCATCGCCATCGGCGACATCCAAGGCTGTCATTCAGCTTTCCAGTCGCTGTCCGAAAAGCTTTCAGCCCCCGCCGACACCCCGCTATGGATCGCCGGCGACATCGTCAACCGCGGGCCCGACTCCCTCGCCGCGCTGCGCGCGCTGGTCGACCTCGGCCCGCGCGCGACCGTCGTGCTCGGCAACCACGACCTCCATCTGCTCGCGGTGTCAGCCGGCATCCGCACCGAACGCCCGGGCGACACGATCGGCGAAATCCTCGACGCCCCCGACGCCGACGCGCTGCTGGACTGGGTCCGCCACCGCCCGTTCGCGCACTTCGAAAACGACATGCTGCTCGTGCACGCGGGCGTACTGCCGCAATGGGACACATCGCTCGCGCTCGAACTCGCAGACGAACTCCAGCGCGCACTGCGCGCCCCCGACTGGCGCGACACGCTTCAAGGCCTGTACGGCAACGAACCGAATCAATGGAGTCCGAACCTGAAAAAACGCGACCGGATGCGCGTCGCGTTCAACGCGTTCACGCGCTTGCGGTTCTGCACGCCCGATGGCGCGATGGAGTTCAAGGCGAACGGCGGCCCCGACAGCGCGCCACCTGGCTACCTGCCGTGGTTCGACGTACCGGCACGCCGCACCGAAAACGTAACGGTCGTGTTCGGTCACTGGGCCGCGCTCGGCCTGATGCTGCGCGACAACGTCGTCGCGCTCGATTCGGGGTGCGTATGGGGAAATCAGCTGTCGGCCGTGCGACTGACGGCCGACCCGGCGCAGCGTACGGTCACGCAGGTGCAGTGCGAGGCGTGCCGCACGCCGGGCGGCGAATGACCCGCACGCGCGGCGCGCGGGCGGAATGAAACCTCACCCCTCCCGCCCCGGCACCGGCTCCTCGGCCGCCGCATCACCCGCCGCACCGCCGCCGAGCTCGGTCGCCGGATACGCATGCTTCTGCAGCGCCGCGAGCGACTCGGCCGACGGCTTGCCGACCTTCTCCTGCAACGTCGCCAGCGCGGCCGCGATCGCATCGCGGGCCGCCGCCGACGTCGTGCGCCGATCCCCGCCCGGCGCGATCGGCTCGCACACGTAGAGATGCGCGACGAGCGGCCCGCCGCGCAACACCATGTCGAGCGACATCCCGAGCGACAGCTCGCCCGTATAGGCCGGCGCGACCGACTGCCGCCGCTGCGCGTCCTCGTACATCAGGCAGACCGGCTGCACCGCGCAGCCGGCCGACACCGCGGCCTGGAACAGGTTCGCATGGAACGGCAGCAGCGCCTGCCCGTCCGACGTGGTGCCTTCCGGAAACACGCACATCAGCCCGCCGCCACGCAGGCGCTCGGCCATCTCGTGCATGATCCGCATCGCCTCGGTACGCTTCTCGCGCTGCAGGAACACGGTATCGAGCTTCTCGGCGAGCCAGCCGACGACCGGCCACTGCCGCACCTCGGCCTTCGACACGAACGGCGTCGGCCGCCATGCGTTGATCGCGTAGATGTCGAGCCACGAAACGTGATTGCCGACCACGAGCGCGCTCGCGTCGAGCCGCGCGCCGTCGTTGTGGACGACGAGGCGCATCCCGCAGATCCGCAGCATCTTGAGCGACCAGCGGCGCGTCATTTCGGCGCGGCGCGCGGGCGTGACATGCGAAAAGCGCAGCGCGACGATCGCCATGCCGCGCAGCAGGTGAAAGACGAGACGCAGCTTGCGAAGAGCGGTCATGGCGAAGATCCGGCTGGGTTCAGTGACGCTCGAACGCGACCTGCCCCGCCACGAGCGTCGCACGCACGCAGGCCGGCAGTTCGTAGCCGAGGAACGGCGAGTTGTGGCCCTGGCTCTTCAGCACGCGCGGCTCGACGCGCCAGTGCGCGCGCGGGTCGAACACGCACAGGTCGGCCGCGCCGCCTTCGGCCAGGCGGCCTGCCGGCAACTGCAGCACGTCGGCCGGCGCGGCCGTGATGCGGCGCAGCGCCTGCGCGAGCGGCGTGTTCGTTTCATCGGCCCACTTCACCGTGAGCGACAGCAGCAGTTCGAGCCCCGTCGCGCCCGGCGTCGCTTCGGCGAACGGCAGCAGCTTCTCGTCGTCGTCGACCGGCGTGTGATCGGAACAGATCGCATCGATCGTGCCGTCGGCGAGCGCCGCGCGGATCGCTTCGCGATCGCGCTCGCCGCGCAGCGGCGGATCGAGCCGGAACTGCGAATCGAAGTAGCCGATGTCGACGTCGATCAGGTGCAGGTGGTTCACGCCGACGTCGCACGTCACGGGCAGCCCCTCGGCCTTCGCCGCGCGCACGAGCGCAAGGCCGGCCGCCGACGACAGGCGGGCGAGGTGCACGCGCGCGCCTGTCACGCGCATCAGTTCGAAGATCGTGTGCAGCGCGATCGTCTCGGCCGCGACCGGCACGCCGGACAGCCCGAGCCGCGACGCGAGCGCGCCGCTCGCGGCGACGCCGCCGCGGCCGATGAACGCGTCGAGCGGACGCAGCCACGTCGTGTAACCGTAGGTGCTCGCGTATTGCAGCGCGCGCAGCAGCACCTGCGTGTCGCGCACCGGCACGTTCGCATGCGTGAAGCCGACGCAGCCCGATTCGGTCAGCGCGACCATCTCGGTGATCACTTCGCCCTTGAGGCCGACGGTGAGCGCGCCGAGCGGATGGACGTTCGCCTGGTGCAGGTTGCGGGCACGGAACTTGAGCATCTCGACGAGGCCCGGCTCGTCGAGCACGGGGTCGGTGTCCGGCGGGCACACGAGGGTCGTCACGCCGCCCGCGACGGCCGCGGCCATCTCGGACGCGAGCGTCGCCTTGTGCTCGTAGCCGGGCTCGCGCAGCCGCGCGCACAGGTCGACGAGACCGGGCGCGACGATCAGGCCCGACGCGTCGATCGTCTTGTCCGCGTCGAAACCGGCCGGCGCCGTACCTGCTGCCGCGAGCGCGGCGATCTTGCCGTCCGCGACGAATACGTCGGCCTGCCGCTCGGTGCCGGCGACCGGGTCGATCAGCGTGCCGCCTTTGATATGAATCTTCATGCGCTGTCTGTAAATGCGTTGATTGCGTGAATAAGGATGCGCGAAAGCGGGCTCAGTCGCTGTTGCCGGCGACGATGCCCATCACCGCCATCCGCACGGCGATGCCGAACGTGACCTGGTTGAGGATCACCGACTGCGGGCCGTCGGCGACCTGCGAGTCGATCTCGACGCCGCGGTTCATCGGGCCCGGGTGCATCACGATCGCGTCGGGTGCGGCGAGCGCGAGGCGCTCGGGCGTCAGGCCCCACGTCTTGAAATATTCCTGCGCGGACGGCAGCAGCGCGCCGCTCATCCGCTCGTTCTGCAGGCGCAGCATGATGATCACGTCGACGCCCTTCAGGCCTTCGTCGAGGTTGTGGAACACCTTCACGCCCATCTGCTCGAGGCCGCCCGGCAGCAGCGTGCGCGGGCCGATCGCGCGCACTTCCGGCACGCCGAGCGTGGTGAGCGCGTGGATGTCCGAGCGCGCGACGCGCGAATGCAGGATGTCGCCGACGATCGCCACACGCAGCTTCGTGAAGTCGCGCTTGTAGTGACGGATCGTGTACATGTCGAGCAGGCCCTGCGTCGGGTGCGCGTGCCGGCCGTCGCCCGCGTTGATCACGTGCACGTGCGGCGCGCAGTGCTCGGCGATCAGGTACGGCGCGCCGCTCGACGCATGGCGCACGACGAACAGGTCGGCATGCATCGCCGACAGGTTGTTGATCGTGTCGAGCAGCGACTCGCCCTTGCTCGTCGACGACGCGTTGATGTTCAGGTTCAGCACGTCGGCCGACAGGCGCGTCGCGGCGATCTCGAAGGTCGTGCGCGTGCGCGTCGAGTTCTCGAAGAACAGGTTGAACACCGACTTGCCGCGCAGGAGCGGCACCTTCTTCACCTCGCGGTCCGTCACGCTGACGAACTGCTCGGCCGTGTCGAGGATGTGGTTGACGATCGAGCGCGGCAGGCCCTCGATCGACAGCAGGTGTTTCAACTCGCCGTTTTTCGTGAGCTGCGGGTTGCCCTTCAGGAAACCGTAGCGGAACCGCTCGGGGCTCGCGGCCGCGGCGGGATTGCCGGTGCGGCCAGTGGTGTCGGTGGTCATGGTGTGCGTGATTCCAACTATGCAAACGGGCCGCGGTACGAACCGGCGGCCCGGGATACGGTTGCGCGGTTCGCTCAGGCGCCGTGCGCCTCGATGCGCAGCGTGAGCTGCGCGGCTTCGTCGCGCGCGAGCACGAGCGTCGCATCGGCCGGCACGTCGAGGGTGCCGCCCGCGAAACGCGCGGCGACCGGCAGTTCGCGGCCGCCGCGATCGGCGAGCACCGCAAGCTCGACCGCGGCCGGACGGCCGTAGTCGAACAGTTCGTTGAGCGCGGCGCGCACGGTGCGGCCGGTGTACAGCACGTCGTCGACGAGCACGATGCGCGCGCCGTCGACCTCGAACGGCAGCGACGTGGGGCTCGCCTGGCTGTGCAGCCCCTTCTTCGCGTAGTCGTCGCGATGCAGCGCGACGTTCACGACGCCGAATCCCGGCGCGCCGAGATCGCGCGCGAGGCGCTCGGCGAGCCAGGCGCCGCCGCTGTGAATGCCGGCGAGCCGCGGGCCGCCCGGCTCGGCGAAGGCCGTGCCGTATGCGTCGCGGATCTGGTCGAGCAGGACGCGGTAGAGCGCGTCGGCATCAATGGTGCTCATGGTCGGACAATTGATCGAGATACTGTTGAAGGATCACGCGCGCGGCCTCGGCATCGAGTATCTCGGCGCGTGCGCGGCCGCGCACGTTGCGCTCGCGCAGCCCGGCCTCGGCCTCGACCGACGAATAGCGTTCGTCGACCCACGTGACGGGCAGCCCGAAGCGGCCGTTCAGCTGGTTGCCGAAACGCTTCGCCTGCTGCGTCATGTCGTGCGGCGTGCCGTCCGGATGCATCGGCAGGCCGACGACGAGCGCGTCCGGCCGCCATTCGGCCAGCAGTTCGCCGACCGCCTTGAAGCGGTGCTCGCGGTTCAGGTTGGGAATCACGACGAGGGCGCGGGCCGAGCGCGTCAGCGCATTGCCGATCGCGACGCCGATCCGCTTCTCGCCGTAATCGAACGCCAGGAGCGTCGCATCGCGCGCGCTCGCGCCGCTCATGCGTGCCCTGCTTCGCCGGACAGCATCGACGAGCTGACGCCGAGCAGGCCAAGTGCGGCTTCGAAACGCTCCTCGGCCGGCGTGTCGAACACGATGCGCGGATCGGCGGCGACCGTCAGCCAGCCGTTGCGGGAAATTTCTTCCTCGAGCTGCCCGGCGCCCCAGCCGGCATGGCCGAGCGTCAGCAGGAAGCGCTTCGGGCCGGTGCCCGTCGCGACCGCCTCGAGCACGTCCTTCGACGTCGTCATCTCGAGCCCGCCCTCGACCGACATGGACGAGTTGTAGTTCGCGCCCTCGACCGGCTCGTGCAGCACGAAGCCGCGCTCGGTCTGGACCGGGCCGCCGAAGTACACGGGAATGTGCAGCAGCGGCTCGATGTCGAGCTTCAGGTCGATGCGGCTGAACAGCGATTCGAGGTCGATGTCGGTGGGCCGATTGATGACGAGGCCGAGCGCACCGCGCTCGCTGTGATCGCAAAGATAGACCACCGTTCCCGAAAACGTCGGATCCGCCATGTTCGGCATGGCGATCAGGAACTGGTTGGTGAGATTGATGCGATCGGAAGGCTTTGACATGGTTTGAATTTTAGCAAAGACGCCGCGGCCTGACCGGGCCGCGATCAACAAGCAACGCCGCACGACGCTGGCAACGACGCGCGCGGATCACACGGCACTCTAACACGCGCGCGGGCGCTGTCGGCAGCGTGTTGCCGGCCCGCGTGGCAAGGGCTGCCGCCGCGGTCGCGCCCCGTTGCGCGTCAGCTCGGGGCAAGCGCCGCGCCGAGCGCCTCGGACGCCGCGGTCAGGTCCGGCGGCGCCACCCCCGCGGCGATCTTCAGCAGCGCGCCGCGCAGCAGGTCGGATGCCCGGCCGTGCGCGTCGAGCCCGCCGTCGGCGAGCGGCAGGCCGTGTGCGGCACGGCGCCACGCGAGCCCGAGCGTGTCGGCCAGCAGCGCCGCGTGACCGAGCCCGAGCGCGCAGGCGGCCGTACCGACCCGGTAGGCGGCCGCGGACGCCCGCCATGCGGCCCCCGCATCGGCCGTGGCCGCATCGACGGCCAGATCGGCCATCGATGCGTCGGCCGTCTGCAGGAAATCCTCATACGCGTGCGCGTTGACGGTCACGACGCCGAGCATGCGGGTGGGCGCCGCCGCGACCGCCTCATGCTCGGCCTGCGCCGCGCCGGCTTCCCACAGCGCCTCGGACGCGGGCGTGCCGGCGACGTGCCAGTCCACGGTCAGCCCATAGTCGTGCAGCACGTCGACGAGCGCGACGTCTTCCGCGGCCGCGCCGAACAGCGCGAAATCGCGCCACAGCAACGCAACCGTCTCGCGCACGAGCGCCGGCGGCGCGCTGCGCCTGCCCTGCGCGTGCTCGCCGAGCAGCAGGTTGGTCCGTGCGAGGAAACGCTTCAGTTCGGGCGCGGCGCACGCGCGCAGCGCGCGCAGGCACGCGGCGGCGAGCCGCCAGAAGTCGTACGGCGCGTCGTCGGCCAGCGCGGTCAGGGTCGTGTCGAGCTCGTCGAGCGCCGCGTCCGGCGTGCCGTGCGGCGCGCGCAGCACGCCGAGCAGCGCCTGCTCGTAACGGGCCCGCGCGCGGCTCGCGAATGCGTCGGGCAACGCGCGCAGCGTCGCCGGCGGCGTCGCGCGCCCGACGAGTGCCAGCGTGTCGAGCGGCACGCTCGCGTGCAGGTCGGCCGAGCCTTGCGCACGCAGCGCACGGAAATGGTCGAACAGGACGGGCGAGCAGGCCAGCTCGCGCAGATTGTGGCGCCCGACCGCCGCGCTGAAGTCGCGCAACGCGAGGCGCCAGGCGGCGCAAGCCGGTTCGGCGGCGACGAGCGGCACCGCGGCGGCGAGTTGCCCCGCGAATCGGGCGGCCGGCAGCCAGCCGGCCTCCGCCAGCACGGCGGCAGCGGCCGACAGCGGCGCGGCCGCGTCGTCGCGACGCTCGAATGCGTCGGCGGCCGCCGCGAGCCACGCGTCGGCCGCGCGCACGGCCCCGCCGCGCGGGTTGGGTAATGCGTCAGGGTGGGGAACGTTCGCCGGATCGGCCGTCATGGACACGCGCGCCTGTCATCGTCAAGTCGCTCGCGCCGGCCTCGGCGCGCAAGCACCAGGCAACCGCGAGGCCGCAGCTGGGTGTCCGTTGGCCAAGGGTCCGGTCAGATCTGGACCATCTCGAAGTCTTCCTTGCGAGCGCCGCATTCGGGGCACGTCCAGTTGATCGGGACGTCTTCCCAGCGCGTGCCCGGGGCGATGCCCTCTTCGGGCAGCCCGGCTTCTTCGTCATAAATCCAGCCACAAATCAGGCACATCCAGCTCTTGTATTCCATCTTAAGCCGCGTCGGGAAAAGTCGGTAAATTCGGGAGCCATGATGGTACCGTGTCGGGGCCGGACTGCCTAGCAATCGCGCTGGAGTACGGCGACTACGTTGCGCTGCGCTAAAAAATCCGTCGTGCGGGCCGGATTCCGCCGCATAATGGCTGGAAAGTGCGGCCTGCCGGGCAACACAGGGCCTAAACGCCCACTTCGCCTCGCCGTCCGCAGTTCCGTCGCTTCCCCGTTTTTTTCTTGCCCCATTTTTACATGTCCAGCAACGCCCCTCCGATCGTCCTCACCTTCGGCCTGTCCGATCCCACCGGCGGCTCCGGCCTCCAAGCCGATCTGATGACACTGGCGAGCATGGGCTGCCACGGCGTGTCCGTCCTGACGGGCTATACCGTGCGCGACTCGGCCGCCTGCGACGAAGTGACCGGTCTCGATCCCGATGTCGTCGCCGCCCAGGCGCGTATGCTGCTCGAGGACATGCCGGTCGCCGCGTTCAAGATCGGCGCGGCGACGCGCGCGGAAGTCGTGAGCGCGATCGCCGAAGTGGTCGCCGACTACGACGGCGTGCCGCTCGTGCTCGCGCCGGACTTCACGCTCGACGACGAGCACGTGCTCGCCGCCGACGACCTGCGCGAATCGATCGCCGACCTGCTCGCGCCGCAGACGACGCTGCTGGTCGCCGACCACGCGACGCTGATCGCGCTCGCGCAGCCGGACGGCGATGCCGAGGCGCCGAATCTCGACGCGGCCGTGTCGCACCTGCTGTCGCAGGGCTGCGAGTACATCCTGTCGTCGGAGACGGGCTCGCACCGGCTCGTCAACACGCTGTACGGCGAGGAAGGCCAGCTTCGCGAAGACATGTGGGATCGCTCGCCGCACCGGTTGATGGGCATCACCGATACGCTCGGCGCGGCGATCGCGGCCCTACTCGCGAATGGCCAGGAGCCGCCCGAAGCGGTGCGCGAGGCGCAGGAATACCTGTACCAGGCCGTGCGCGACGCGTTCCGGCCCGGCATGGGCGCGTACCTGCCCGACCGGTTCTTCTGGGCCCGCAGCAACGATGAGGAAGGCGGACGCCCGGTGACGGAAAGCAGCAAAACCTCCCCGCGGATCGCCCGGCATTGAACCCGCACGGCGGCCCTGCGCCGCCGTTGCACGCGGCTCACCCTCGCGCGGGGGCGGCAGGTCCGCCCGCGAATGTCCGCCCCTTTTTGCGCGCACATAAAAAAGACCCGCATCGCTGCGGGTCTTTTTCTTTGGCTGGAGCGCGCATCGCTGCGCGCCCCGGACACCATCGACCGAAGTCGATTACATGTCCATGCCCATGCCGCCCATGCCGCCCGGCATGCCGCCCGGCATCGGTGCATCTTCCTTCGGCAGTTCTGCGACAGCTGCGTCCGTCGTCAGCAGCAGGCCAGCAACCGAAGCTGCGTTCTGCAGTGCGGTGCGCGTGACCTTGGTCGGGTCGACGACGCCGGCTTCAACCATGTCGACGTACTCGCCCGTTGCTGCGTTGTAGCCGTAGTTGCCCGTGCCTGCAGCCACTGCCGCCACCACGACGCTCGCTTCTTCGCCGCCGTTCGTGACGATCTGGCGCAGCGGCTCTTCCATTGCGCGCAGCACGATCTTGATGCCGGCGTTCTGGTCGGCGTTCGCGCCGGTCAGGCCTGCGATCGCGGTGCGAGCGCGGATCAGCGCAACGCCGCCGCCTGCCACGATGCCTTCTTCCACAGCTGCGCGCGTTGCGTGCAGTGCGTCTTCGACACGTGCCTTCTTTTCCTTCATTTCGACTTCGGTCGCAGCACCGACCTTGATCACTGCCACGCCGCCGGCCAGCTTGGCCACGCGCTCTTGCAGCTTTTCACGGTCGTAGTCCGACGTCGCTTCTTCGATTTGCGTGCGAACTTGCTTGACGCGCGCTTCGATGTTCACGGCTTCGCCTGCGCCGTCGATGATCGTCGTGTTTTCCTTGCCCACTTCGATGCGCTTCGCCTGGCCCAGTTCTGCCAGCGTTGCCTTCTCGAGCGTCAGGCCGGTTTCTTCCGCGACGACTTGACCGCCGGTCAGGATCGCGATGTCTTCCAGCATCGCCTTGCGACGATCGCCGAAGCCCGGCGCCTTGACCGCAACGGTCTTCAGGATGCCGCGGATGTTGTTGACGACCAGCGTTGCGAGCGCTTCGCCTTCGACGTCTTCAGCGATGATCAGCAGCGGACGGCCAGCCTTCGCGACTTGCTCGAGCACCGGCAGCAGATCACGGATGTTCGACACCTTCTTGTCGTGCAGCAGCACGAACGGGTTGTCGAGGACGGCGACTTGCTTGTCCGGGTTGTTGATGAAGTACGGCGACAGGTAGCCGCGGTCGAACTGCATGCCTTCGACGACGTCGAGTTCGTCAGCCAGCGACTTGCCGTCTTCGACGGTGATCACGCCTTCCTTGCCGACCTTGTCCATCGCTTCAGCGATGCGATCGCCGATCGACGTGTCGCTGTTCGCCGAGATCGAGCCGACCTGTGCGATTTCCTTGTTCGTCGTGCACGGCTTGCTGATCTTCTTCAGCTCTTCGACAGCCGCTGCGACTGCCTTGTCGATGCCGCGCTTCAGGTCCATCGGGTTCATGCCCGATGCGACGTACTTCATGCCTTCGCGAACGATCGATTGCGCGAGGACGGTTGCCGTCGTCGTGCCGTCGCCTGCGTTGTCGCTGGTCTTGGAAGCGACTTCCTTGACCATTTGCGCGCCCATGTTCTGGAGCTTGTCCTTCAGCTCGATTTCCTTCGCGACCGACACACCGTCCTTGGTGACCGTCGGGCCGCCGAAGCTGCGCTCGAGCACGACGTTGCGGCCCTTCGGACCCAGCGTGACCTTGACTGCGTTGGCGAGAATGTTCACGCCTTCGACCATCTTCGAACGGGCGGAATCGCCGAATACGACGTCTTTAGCTGCCATCTTCTAACTCCTTGAATTCTTGGGAATATGTACCGTCGGTGGACGCTTACTGCGCGTTGACCACGGCCATGATGTCTTCTTCACGCATGACCAGCAGTTCCTGGCCGTCGACCTTGACGGTCTGACCAGCGTACTTGCCGAACAGCACGCGATCGCCGACCTTCACGTCGAGCGCGATCGCCGCGCCCTTGTCGTCGCGCTTGCCCGGGCCGACCGCGAGGATCTCGCCTTGATCCGGCTTCTCAGCAGCAGCTTCGGGGATCACGATGCCCGAGGCGGTCTTGGTTTCCTGATCCAGGCGCTTGACGATCACGCGATCGTGCAAAGGACGAAGGTTCATATTCACTCCTCTCTTGACTGAGATTGAAGAACGCTTAGGGAATCTGCCCGGCGGGTCGCCCGGCAGAGAATTGTTAGCACTCTCGTGCAGCGAGTGCTAATTATATGGACGGGTTTTGACAAATTCAAGAAGGGGAGCGGGAGGTTTTTTCGTGCGGGGCGGAACGGCGGAAAAACGGGGATAAATCAAAAAAGGCCATTCAAAACAATCACATACACATCAACTCCGCACACCGGGAGCGGACGGGGATACGGGATATCCCGACCATCGCCCCAATTTGACACGGGGCAGGCACCGAGTTCCCGCGGTCGTCCGGTATCGCATGAAAAGGGCCGCTCGGACGCCAACGAGGCCGGGACAGACCGCGAGATCGTCACGTGTCCGGACAGCCGGCGACCGGCTGGAACGTCCGGCCGTCAGTCTCGACCGTCGCGCCCAGCCGGCGCGCGAGCCCTTTCGCGCCTTCGCGCATCACGACGTCGTGATTCCAGGCGAACAGCGGGCGCGCGACCGGCTCCAGCCAGTTCATCCAGCGCTCGCGCGTGCGGATGTGCCAGTCGTAGCGCACGACGGTGCGCGTGCCGTCGCCGGCGAACGACCAGCAACCGTCGCCTTCGATCGCGCCACTCGCGCGGCCTTCGAGCGCATGCAGCCGCTCGACGCGCAGCACGCGCATGTCGAAGGTCAGCCGGTACGGCAACGCGCCTTTCCACGTGTAGCGCTGCAGCGCGCCGACGCCGCGCGCATCGCCGGGTTCGATCTCGACGGTCCGCACGGCGCTCTTCCACCAGTCGGGCCAGCGATCGACCTGGTAGATCGCGTCCCAGACCGCCGCGAGCGACGCGTCCACGCGCCATGTCGTCGAAAACCGGTATTCCGCCATGCAGCCTCCGGCACAAGTCGTCGGGATCAGGGATCAGGGTGCGAAAAAGCGGGCGGGAAACGCGACGTCGATCTCGACGTCGTCGAGCGTGACCGTCTCGAGCGGCGCGCCGTCGTCGTCCGCGAAGCTGACCACCTTCAGCGGAAAGCCGTCCTCGGTGTCCAGCCACAGACGATAGCGATGCACGCCGTCGACCACGTGCGCGGGTGCGCCCGTCACCGACACGCGCAGCGTGGTGCGACCGCCGACGGTTTCCTGGCCCTCCGTCACCGTCGCACCGCCCTGCTGCAGCGCATGCACGTTGCGCAGCAGCACGCCGACGTCCGACCGGTCGACGCGATGGCCGCTGCGATTGCGCAGGAGCGGATTGGACGGCGACAGCGTCAGCGCGGGCAGCGCATGCTCGCCGAACGGGCGCAGCCGGACCTTGCCGTCGCCGGGATCGTACGCGAGCACCGCGCCGTGATGCGGCGACACGAAGTCCATCCGGACGAAACCGGGTTTCAGGTACGCATAGTGGAATTCGGCGTGCTCGCCGCTTCGCGCCGACGAGCGGATCGTCGCACGGTACGAGTGGACCTGGTCGAAATGCGTCTGCGCGACGGTCACGGGATCGGCTGTCATGCTCGCTCCTATCAGGCTCGCGGCCAGCAACGCGGCGATCATGGCGCCGCCTCGACGTCGAGCACGCCTTCCATTCCGCGCTCGCGATGACTGCGCAAGAACAGCAGCCGATGCGTGCAATAGTAGGCGAAGCGGCCGGGCGCCGTCGGCGTGAAGCGCAACGTGCGCGGCGTCGTGCCGAGTTCGGTGCGCACCGCGATGCCGGCCTGCGGCGCGTCGATCGCGAAACTGTGCGGCACGACGCCCGGTTCGGCCGATACGGTCAGTTCCACCGGCACATGCGCGCGGACGATCACGTGGTTCGGGCGAAAGAAATAGCTGCCGCCGACGATCGCCACCCGCTGCACGCCGTCGGCGTCGACCGGCACGCGCACCGGGGCATCGCCGTCCGCCCGCGCGAGCCCGGCGCATGCCGCGAGCGCCACCGTCACCATCGCCACCTTCGCGTTCATCATTGGCTCCCTGCGGATGCCGCGTGCATCACCCCTTCCACGCGTCGGTCGGCCCGCCGAGCGCGCCGCATGCCTCGATCGCGAGCTCGCGCAGGCGTCGTTCGTCGGCGCGCCCGGAGAGCGCAAAACCCATGCCGCGATCCGACCAGAAATACGTATGGCGGCCGTCGGCCGACATCGCCCGGGGCGCGAAACGCCGCGCGTCGTAGGCCGTCATGTAGAGCGTCACGCGCTTGCCGTCCGCGCGCTGGTACATGAGTTGCGCCGCCGGCCCCTCGTCGCCCGGCAGCAGCCGGCCGCCCAGCAATGCATAGCCGTATTCGTCGAGCGACGGCGCGCGCACGGGCCGCCCGAGACGCGCGGACAACCACGCGGCAAGACGCGCCGGATCGCGTGCGTCGACCTCGACCGGATGCTCCCGCTCGGTCGCGTACACGGCGTAAGCGACGTCCGCGCGTGCGGCGAATGCCGGCTCGGCGCCGAACGTCGTCCAGCCCGCGTGCAGCGCGATGCCGATCACCAGCCCGGCCGCCAGCCCCGCGAACGCATAGGCAAGGCCACGCCAGCGCGGCGCGCGCCGCTGCACGAACAGCGCGGGTGCGGCAGCCGGCAGCGGGAACAGCGCGTGCAACGCATCGCGCTGCGCGCCGTAATGCGCGAACCGGTCGGCCTCCCGCGGATCGGACCGCAGCCGCTCGAGCACCTCGCGGCGCTCCTGCCCGGACAGCTCGCCGTCGAGCAGCGCCGACAGCAGCTGGGCCGACACGACATCGTCCCGATCGTTCGAAGGTTTGCGCGGATCGTCGTCGTCCATCATGTCTTCCCGATCACCCGTAACGCGGCCGCGCCGTGCGCCGGCGGCTCGCCGGACAACAGCGCACGCATCTGTTCACGCGCCCGTGACAGCCGCGACATCACCGTCCCCACCGGCACGCCGAGCACCTGTGCGGCGTCGCGGTAACTCAGCTCCTCGAGCGCGACCAGCAGCAGCACCTCGCGCTGCTCGACCGGCAGCCGGTACAGCGCGCGCTGCACGTCGCGCAGCAGCAGGCCGCCGATCTCGTCGTTCGGCGCGGCCATCGTCTGCCATGGCGCGGTCGCATCGTCGACCGCGATCTCGCGCCGCGCGCGCAACTGGTCGATGAAGCGGTGGCGCAGCAGCGTCAGCAGCCACGCGCGCAGGTTGCCGCCGTCACGCGGCGGCCGGTTCAGCGCGCGTTCCAGCGTGTCCTGCACGAGATCGTCCGCCCAGGCCCGATCGCCCGTCAGCGCGCGCGCATACCGGGTGAGATGCGGCAGCCACACCAGCAGGTCCGATTCGTAGCTCATCCGGATGCCTTGCGCGTCGCCGCGCCGTCAGCCCGTCAGTCCGTTCTCAGGGGCGCGCAACGTGCCACATGCCGCCGACGCCGTCACCGCCCGCGTCACCGGCCTTGTGGTCCATCTTCCAGCGGTACAGCGGACGGCCGCGGTACGCCCATTGCTTCTTGCCGTCGTCGCGCGTGACGAGGCTCAGTGCGCCCGACGCCTTGTCGTATCCGTCGGCGAGCGCAGGCGGCCAGTTGGCCGCGCAGGTGCCGGTGCACGTGCTCTTGCCCGGCGCGTCGTGATCGAACACGTACAGCGTCATGTGATCTTCGTCGACCAGTTTCCCGTCACCGGCCTGCGGCGGCTCGGCGGCCGCGGGCCGCACGATCGCGGCCATCAGCGCGATGGCGAACAGCATCGTCTTCATTCCCGTTCTCCTTGGCATGGCATCGCGGCACGGCGGCGCCGGACGGGACGTCGACTACGTCATGACCATTATCCCGCTGTCCGGCTGCGCCGCGACTCGGTAAGTAAACGGACGAATCCGGCCGGTTATTCCATTCCGCCCCGCAATTCAGTGCCATTCCTCCCATGAGACAGACCGGGAGCCCCAAAAAAAACGCGGCATGACATTGCTGTCATGCCGCGTTGTGCGACCCGTTGCGCGCGGCAGGCGATGAACCGTCGCCGCGCGCGCCGGCCGGTTACCTCGGCAATGCGCCCGTCACCGCCTGCAGCAGCGTCGACACCGGTGCGAGCGGATTGTTCGCCGAGTTGTTGCCCGAGTGCGGCGTGACCGACAGGCTCGGCGTGGAACCCAGCGCCGTGCCCAGCGTCGTGCCGGCCGCATTGACGACCGTCGCCGTCGCGTTGCCGCCCGTCGACAGCAGCGAACCGGCTGCCCCCGCCGTGCTGCCCGCCGCGCTCGCGCCCGAGCCGAGCAGGCTGCCGCCCGCTGCAGCCGTCGAACCGGCCGCGCCCGACAACGCGCCGGCCGCCTGCCCGAGGGCCGCCGGACCGTTCGCCAGGGCACCCGTCACCGAACCGAGCGCACCGGTCAGCGCGGCGGCCGGGTTGCTGCCGCCGGTCAGGCCGCTGACGAGGTTCGTGATCGGCGCGATCGGGCTGCTGCCGCCTGCGCCCGACAGCGTGCCGACGACCTGGTTCACGACGCCCTGCACCGGCGCCAGCGGGTTCGTGCCGCCGAGGCTGCCGAGTGCGCCCGTCACCGAACTGACCGCGTTGCTCAGTGCGCCGGCCGGGTTGCTGCCGCCGAGCGTACCGACCACCTGGTTCACGACGCCCTGTACCGGGGCCAGCGGGTTCGTGCCGCCGAGGTTGCCGAGTGCGCCCGTCACCGAGCTGACCGCGTTGCCCAGTGCGCCGGCCGGGTTGCTGCCGCCGAGCGTGCCGACGACCTGGTTCACGACGCCCTGTAGCGGCGCCAGCGGGTTCGTGCCGCCGAGGTTGCCGAGTGCGCCCGTGACCGAGTTGACCGCGTTGCCCAGTGCGCCGGCCGGGTTGCCGCCCGTCGGCAGCGCGTTTTGCAGGCCGCTGACGAGGTTCGTGATCGGCGCGATCGGGCTGCCGCCGCCGGCGCCCGATAGCGTGCCGACGACCTGGTTCACGACGCCTTGTACCGGCGCCAGCGGGTTCGTGCCGCCGAGGCTGCCGAGCGCGCCCGTCACCGAGTTCACAGCGTCCGTCAGTGCGCTGGCCGGGTTGCCATTGCCGAGCGTGCCGGCGAGTTGCGTGACGGCGCCTTGCACCGGGGCCAGCGGGCTCGACGCGCCACCGATGTTGCCGAGCGTACCCGTGATCGTATTGACCGCGTTGCTCAGCGCACCAGCCGGATTGCCGCTGCCCAGCGTGCCCGTGACCTGGTCGACGACGTTCTGGATCGGCGCCAGCGGGTTCGTGCCGCCAACGTTGCCGAGTGCACCCGTCACCGTGCCGAGGGCGCCGGTCAGCGCGCCGGCCGGGTTGCCGCCGCCGACATTGCCGAGTGCACCCGTCACCGTGCCGAGAGCGCCGGTCAGTGCGCCGGCCGGGTTGCCGCCGCCGACGCTGCCGAGCGCACCCGTCACCGTGCCGAGAGCGCCGGTCAGTGCGCCGGCCGGGTTGCCGCCGCCGACGTTGCCGAGTGCACCCGTCACCGTGCCGAGGGCGCCGGTCAGTGCGCCGGCCGGGTTGCCGCCGCCAACGCTGCCGAGCGCACCCGTCACCGTGCCGAGAGCGCCGGTCAGCGCGCCGGCCGGGTTGCCGCCGCCAACGTTGCCGAGTGCACCCGTCACCGTGCCGAGAGCGCCGGTCAGTGCGCCGGCCGGGTTGCCGCCGCCAAGCGCACCCGTTACTTGATTCACCACGCCCTGAACCGGCGCGAGCGGATTCGTACCGCCACCGACGTTGCCCAGTGCGCCCGTCACCGTACCGATTCCGTTACTCAGCGTACCCGTCGCCGTATTGAGCGCGCCGGTCAGCGCGCCGGCCGGGTTGCCACCACCGAGCGCCCCCGTCACTTGATTGACGACACCTTGAACCGGCGCCAGCGGATTCGCACCGCCGCCGACGTTACCCAGCCCGCCCGTCACCGTGCCGACCGCATTGCTCAACGTCCCCGTCGCCGTATTCAGCGCGCCGCTCAACGCACCGGCCGGGTTGCCGCCACCGAGCGCTCCCGTCACCTGGTTCACCACGCCTTGTACCGGCGCGAGGGGCGTCACCGCGCCGCCACCGCCGCCGAGCGCGCCCTGCAGCGCGTTCACCGCGCCCGACAACGCCTGCGCCGGATTGCCCAGCGACGTCTGAATCGCGCCGGCCCCACCCGTCGCAACGGTGACCGAACCCAGCGGCGACGTGCCGGTCGCGGCCAACCCGATCGATACGCTGTTGGTCGGCGGATTCACGACGACTTGCGGAATCGGCAGCGCATCGAGCGGCCCGGCGACAGCCGAACCGGAAACCAGTACCCCGAACACCGTCGTGACCGACAGCGCCACACCCGTCAATTTAAAGTTTTGTCTCATCCTTACCCCATCTCGTTGGCACTACGTTGATAAAGCATGGGGATCGATTGCACGAAGTGTGCCATCCGGATAAAACGGATTGATTCGTTGGCCTATTGCAAGCCAATAACGGTTTTATATGGATTTCCGGGTAAATAAACGGGTCGCGCAGCCGCAATCATCTGACGATAAATGTGTCGGGAGCGCGGATGTAACGTAACGTTTGCGAGGCCGGAAGTAACGTGTTCCGGTACATCCCGGGTCACATCGGAACGTCCGTTGCGAAACGTCGCCGGATGGCCCGGACGGACCGCCTGCTTCGCATTTCATCTTCATGAAAATGCATTAATAAATCGCGCGTTTTCTGTTTTGCTTATTTCGCGATTTCTTTCCGGTCAATTGCGCAGATCATTTCCGGCTGCAAGACTTCACTCAATACGGACAGCCGAATGAAAAACTGTGACGGCCGCACACGCGGCGGCCGTCGTATCGCAACGGGTTCAGCCGAAGCGCGCGGGCCGGTACGGATGGGGATCGATGAAGGTCGGCGCGCCCGTCATCATCTCGGCGAGCAGACGCCCGGTCGCGGGGCCGAGCGTGAGCCCGTGGTGACAGTGGCCGAACGCGAACCACAGATGACGATGGCGCGGCGCAGGCCCGATCACGGGCCGCATGTCGGGCGTGCACGGCCGCATCCCGAGCCACGGCGTCGGATCGAGCCGCTCGCCGATGCCGAACGCGTCGCGCGCCAGCGGCTCGGCACGCGCGAGCTGCACGCCGGTCGGCGGCGCGCCGCGCAACGCGATCTCGACGCCGGTCGTAAGCCGCAGGCGGCCGCCTTCCATCGGCGCGACGACGAAACCCTCCTCGGTATCGCACACGGGCACGTTCAGCGGCGCGCGGGTCGGCCGGTAATGCATGTGATAGCCGCGCTTCGCGCGCAGCGGAATCCGGTAGCCGAGCGGCGCGAACACGTGATCGGACCACGGCCCGAGCGCAACCACGGCCGAACGGGCCGCAATCGGCCCATGCTCGGTATCGACCTGCCAGCCGTCGCGCACCTGCGCGAGCGTCGTCGCGTCGCCGCGCACGAACGTGCCGCCGTCGCGCTCGAACAGCCGCGCGTACGCCTTCGTGAGGCCGCCGGGGCTCGACACCGTCTTCGGGTCCTGCCAGTGGAATGCGCCGCAGAACGCGTCGCCGATGCCGGGCTCGCGTTCGCGCAACGCGCGCGCGTCGAGCACAGTCATCCGCAACCCATGCGCGTCGGCCACTCGCTGCTGCGCGCGCGTTTCCGCGTCGAACAGCGCGGGCGAACGGAACGCCTCGATCCACCCGCCGTCATGCACGAGCGGCTGCGCGTCGGTGCGCGCGATCAGCGCGTCGTGCTCGACGACGCTCGCCGCGACGAGCGGCAGCATGTCGCGTGCGGCGGCCGCGAGCCGCTGCGGCGACGATTCGCGCCAGAAACGCGCAAGCCAGCCCGCATACGCGGGCAATGCTTTGTAGTCCCAATAGAGATCGACCGAGCGGTTGCGTGCGTAGCGCAGCAGCGTGCCGAGCCGGCGCGGGAACGCGTACGGCACGACCGACGAGCGCTCGATCAGCCCCGCATTGCCGTGGCTCGTTTCCTCGCCGGGCGCGCGCCGGTCGACGAGCGCGACACGCAGCCCGCGATCCTGCAGATGCAGCGCCGACGACACGCCGACGATGCCGGCCCCCAGAACGATGACGTCGAAATCCATGCTTCCCCGTACTGCGTCGAGATTCGGTGCGACGCGCGCCGGCACCGCGGCCGGCGCGCGGCCTGGCTTACTTCGCGACGATGTCGCGCTTGAAATACTTCTGCGACAGCGCGCTCAGCGTGCCGTCCTTCTTCAGCGCGTCGAGCGCGCCGACGATCTTCGCCTGCAGCGCCTTGTCGCCCTTGCGCAACCCGAAGCCGGTGCCTTCGCCGAGCGTCGCGGGATCCTTCAGCGGCTCGCCGACGATCTGGTAGTCGCGGCCGGCCGGCTTGTCGAGGAAACCGTCCTGCGCGGTCTGCGCTTCCTGCACGGCCGCGTCGAGACGGCCGGCGACGAGATCGGCATAGATCTGGTCCTGGTCCTGATACGACACGACGTCCACGCCCGCATTGGCCCAGTGCGCCTTCAGGAAATCCTCCTGCGACGAGCCCTGCAGCACGCCGACGTGCTTGCCGCGCAGGCTCGCGGCATCGGGCCGCAGCGGCGAGCCGCGGTGCGCGACCATCACGATCGGCACCACGTAGATCGCCGGCGTGAAATCGATGCTCTGCTTGCGCTTCGCGGTGATGTTCATCGCCGAATTGATCGCGTCGAACTTGCGCGCCTGCAGCGCCGGGATCAGCCCGTCGAACGCATTCTCGACCCACACGCACTTCATGTTCAGCTTCGCGCAGACGGCATTGCCGACGTCGACGTCGAAACCCTGCAGCTGGCCGGCCGGCGTCTTGCTCTCGAACGGCGGATAGGCGGCTTCGATCCCGAAGCGCAGCGTGGTCTGTTCCGCGTGGGCGGTGACGGCCGCACACGCAAGCGCCGCGACGGCGCAGAGGGAAAGCTTCCAGTTCATGACGATGTCCTTCGATTCCGGATTGAGGCGATGAAGACCGTTCGCGCGACGCCGTCGCCGGGCGCCGGATCGGCATGCGATGCATGCCGGCCGCCGGGCGGCAACATGCCGGTCCGCATGTGAAATATAGACTATTAGTCTACTATAGACTATAGGGGATACGATAATCGCGGCCTCGCTGCTGCCCATCGAGATTCCGTCGATTACGCAAAATGCCTTTGATTCATCGACGTTTTTTCGACTGACAGCGGCTCGGGCCAGCTCCGAAAAGAAAAATTCACCCGACTTCTTTTGTCTATATTAGACTTTTAATCCATCACAAACACCGCCGGACGCCCGTTTTCGAGACTGTCCTGTCCGGCCCCGACCGGAGAAGTTCCATGACGCAACCCGCCCCGACCCTGCCACTGACCGTCGACGAAGCCGCGGTGCGCGCGGCGCTGCCGTCGCTCGACGTGCTCGGCACGCTGCGCCGCATGTTCGCGTCGCTCGCGTCGGCCCGCGCGGTGCAGCCGCCGCAAACCCTCACGCTGTTCCCCGAGCAGGCCGGCGATTTCATCACGTATCTCGGCGCACTCGCCGACGAGCAAGTGTTCGGCGCGAAGCTGTCGCCATACGTCGTGACGGGCGGCAAACCGATCGTCACGGCGTGGACCGCGCTGATGTCGATGCGCACCGGCCAGCCGCTGATGTGGTGCGACGCGGGGCTGCTGACGGTCGAGCGCACGGCCGGCACGACGGCGCTCGCGGTCGACTGCCTCGCGCCGCGCGATGCGCGCCGGCTCGCCGTGATCGGCGCGGGCGCGGTGGGCCTCGCGCATCTGCGCCATACGGCGGCATTGCGCGACTGGGCATCGATCAGCGTCCATTCGCCCGCGCTCGCCGGCGACCCGGCGCTGCAGGCGACGCTCGCGCGGATCGATTCGCGCGCCCGTGCGGCCGCCAGCGTCGAGGCGTGCGTGCGCGACGCGGACGTCGTGATGCTGTGCACGTCGTCGGGCACGCCGGTGCTCGCCGACGGCATGCTCACGCGCCCCGCGCTCGTCACCTCGATCAGCACCAACGTCGCGCGCGCGCACGAGATCCCGCCCGCATGGTTGCCCGACATGGACGTGTACTGCGACTACCGGCACACGACGCCCGCGAGCGCGGGCGAGATGCAGATCGCGGCGGCCGGGCACGGCTGGACGCCCGAGCGGATCGTCGGCGACCTGCCCGCGCTCGTCGCAGGCACCTGCGCGGCGCCGTCGCGCACGCGTCACGCGTTCTTCCGCTCGATCGGCCTCGGGCTCGAGGACATCGCGATCGCACACGCGCTGTACATGCATCTGACGCGCGCATGAGCAGCACGCGCGCGCGGGGCCGATACAATGGCGCAACCGCCGCGGCGGCAGCGCGGGGGCGCACGGGCGAGCCGGTCGACGGCACGCCGGCGCGCCGTGCCGACGCACCGCCCGGCCCCCGCTCACCCGAGATGGCGATTCCGATGCGCAAGAAGCAATCCCCCGTCAAAGACCTGCTGCTCACCCGCTACGCACCGATCGCCGACGGCATCGCGGCGCTGTTCTTCCCGTACGCGGAAGTCGTGATCCACGACCTGCACGACCAGACCGTGCTGTACCTCGCGAACAACCTGTCGAAGCGCGAGGTCGGCGACGATTCGGCGCTCGAGGAAATCGATCATTCGGCGCGCGAGCGCGTGATCGGCCCGTACGAGAAACTGAACTGGGACGGCCGGCGCATGCGTTGCGTGAGCAACGTGCTGTTCGACGACGAAGGCCGGCCGGCCGGGATGATGTGCATCAACTTCAACATCGCGGTGTTCGACGACGTCCGCGCGACGCTCGACGTGTTCATCAAGGGCGCGGGCATCGTCGCGCAACCGGACGAGCTGTTCCGCGACGACTGGCAGGAGCGCATCAACACGTTCCTGCACGGCTGGCTGCGCGAGCGGCAGGTCGGCCTGAACGGCCTCACGCGCGAGCACCGGCGCGAGCTCGTCGAGGCGCTTTATGCGGAAGGCGCGTTCCGCGGCAAGAGCGCCGCGAACTACGTCGCGAACGTGCTCGGGATGGGGCGCGCGACCGTCTACAAGCACCTGAAGCATCTGAAGGAAACGCAGGGCGACGTGTGAGCGACCTGTGCTGCGGGCGTGGTTGCTTGGTCGCTTGGTTGCTTGGTTGCTTGGTTGCTTGGTCGCTTGGTCGCTTGGTCGCTTGGTCGCTTGGTCGCTTGGTCGCCAAGCTTGCCGCCTTCACCGTTCACCATCACTGACATCAGCCCCGCTACCGGTTCGCGCGGTCCGTGACTATGCTTCGTGATACGTCAGGGGCCGGCCCGTTCCACGCGGGCCAGCCCACGGCGAAGCATCGAAGCATCAAAGCGTCGAAGCACAAAATGCTATAGTCCCGGTTACATTTATTTGCCGCCCCGGACCGCCCATGACGACCACCCCCGCCCCGACTGCCCGCCCGATCCTGACCGTCGAAATCTGGTCCGACCTGATCTGCCCGTGGTGCTGGATCGGCAAGCGCCGCTTCGACGAGGCGCTCGCAGCATTCGCGCACGCGGAGCACGTCGACGTCGCGTTGCGTGCGTACCGGCTGATGCCGGGCCAGCCGGTCGAACCGGTGGAGGCGATGCTCGCGGGCAAGTACCGGATGTCGCCCGCGCAGGTCGACCAGATGTTGCGCCAGGTGACCGACGCGGCAGCGAGCGTCGGGCTGAGCTACGACCTGCCCGGCACGTTCGTCGGCGACACGCTCGACGGCCATCGGCTCGTGAAGCTCGCGGAAGCCACCGGCCGCGCCCATGCGCTGACCGAGCGCCTGTACCGCGCCTATTTCTGCGAGCACGGCTCGCTGTTCGACCATGCGGCGCTGATCGACTTCGCGGTCGAAGCGGGGCTCGAGCGCTCGGCCGTCGAAGCCGTGCTGCGCAGCGATGCATACCGTGACGAAGTCGAGGCCGACATCGCGCGCGCCGCGCAGATCGGCGGACGCGGCGTGCCGCTGTTCGTGTTCGGCGGCCGCTACGCGGTATCGGGTGCGCAGCCGGCCGACGTGTTCGCGCAGGCGCTCGAGCAGGCATGGCGCGACGGCGCCATCGTCGAATTCGCCGGCGACGACGCCGCCGCTTGCGGCCCCGACGGCTGCGAACTCCCGCCGCGCGGATAACGTCCGGCGCCGCGCGACACGCGCTGCCGCTACGCGTCGCTCCTGCCACAAACCGGCAGGAAGCGCACGCGAACGACGTCTACAATTCAGCCTTTCAAATAACTATCAGAGAGAAGGCTGCCAGCCATGACCCACGGGATCCACGGCGAGAAGCGCTGGTACGCGCTGATCGTCCTCTGCCTCGGCGTGCTGATGATCGTGCTCGACAGCACGATCGTAAACGTTGCACTGCCGTCGATCAGCACCGACCTCCATTTCACCGAGACGGCCCTCGTGTGGGTCGTCAACGCCTACCTGCTGACGTTCGGCGGCTGCCTGCTGCTCGGCGGCCGGCTCGGCGACCTGTACGGCCAGCGGCGCATGTTCCTCGCGGGCCTCGTCGTGTTCACGCTCGCGTCGCTCGCCTGCGGCCTCGCGCAATCGCAGACGATGCTGATCGCCGCGCGCGCGGTGCAGGGCTTCGGCGGCGCGATCGTGTCGGCCGTGTCGCTGTCGCTGATCATGAACCTGTTCACCGAGCCGGGCGAACGGGCGCGCGCGATGGGCGTCTACGGTTTCGTCTGCGCGGGCGGCGGCAGCATCGGCGTGCTGCTCGGCGGGCTCTTGACGAGCACGCTGTCGTGGCACTGGATCTTCCTCGTCAACCTGCCGATCGGCATCGCCGTCTATGCGATGTGCGTCGCGCTGCTGCCGCGCCTGCGCGCGCCGGCCGGCGCCGCGCGGCTCGACGTCGCGGGCGCGATCACCGTGACCGCGTCGCTGATGCTCGCGGTCTACGGGATCGTCGGCGGCAACGAGGCCGGCTGGCTGTCTACGCAAACCGTCGTGCTGATCGGTGCGGCCGTCGTGCTGCTCGCGCTGTTCGTCGCGATCGAGGCGCGCGTCGCGCATCCGCTGATGCCGCTCACGCTGTTCGCCGCGCGCAACGTCGCGCTCGCGAACGTGATCGGCGTGCTGTGGGCGGCCGCGATGTTCGCGTGGTTCTTCCTGTCCGCGCTCTACATGCAGCGCGTGCTCGGCTACGGACCGCTGCAGGTCGGGCTCGCGTTCCTGCCGGCGAACCTGATCATGGCCGCGTTCTCGCTCGGGCTGTCGGCGCGGATCGTGATGCGTTTCGGCATCCGCGGCCCGATCGCCGCCGGCCTGCTGATCGCGGCGTGCGGCCTCGCGCTGTTCGCGCGCGCGCCGGCCGACGGCAACTTCGTCTGGCACGTTCTGCCGGGCATGACGCTGCTCGGCATCGGCGCGGGCGTCGCGTTCAATCCGGTGCTGCTCGCCGCGATGAGCGACGTCGATCCGGCCGATTCGGGGCTCGCGTCGGGCATCGTCAACACCGCGTTCATGATGGGCGGGGCGCTCGGCCTCGCCGTGCTCGCGAGCCTCGCGGCCGCGCGCACCGATGCGCTCGCGGCGGCACACGCCTCGCCGCTCGACGCGCTGAACGGCGGTTACCACGCCGCGTTCGCCGTCGGCGCCGCATTTGCGGCCGCGGCCGGGCTGCTCGGCCTCGCGCTGCGCATCCGCCGCCAGGAGGCCGTTGCGGGCGCCGGCCCCGCGATGCATTGACGGCCGTCCGGCCTGAATCGGGGAGAGTTCCGCCCCGCCGCACCCGATGGCCCGCCATCGGCGTCGCAACCCGGCAACGCCGGCACGCCACCCCGCCCGGCCCGGCCCGGCGCCCGTTCAAACGTTCGTTTGACCCGCCGGAAACAGCCCGTCCGGCGGGCCTTCCCGGCCGATTTTTAACGTAGTCGTACACCGAAGCGCCACTTTTGCGACAATGGCGGACTTTGATGCGCGCGCCGCGGCCGCGCGCCGCCGCCGAACGCCGCATAACCGCCTGCTTCCGATGTCGCTTCCCCATATCGATCTGCTGTACTCCCTGTCCGGCCTGTTCGTCGGCGTTCTCGTCGGCCTGACGGGCGTCGGCGGCGGTTCGCTGATGACGCCGATCCTCGTGCTGCTGTTCGGCGTCCACCCCGCGACGGCGGTCGGCACCGACCTGCTGTACGCGGCCGCGACCAAGGCCACCGGCACCCTCGTCCACGGACTGAAGGGGTCGATCGACTGGCGCATCACCGGCCGGCTCGCGGCCGGCAGCGTCCCCGCCGCGGCCGTCACGCTGTGGGTGCTGCACACGCACGGGATGAACTCGCCCGGCACCGCGCGAATGATCCAGCTGGTGCTCGGCATCGCGCTGCTGCTCACGTCGCTCGCACTGATCTTCCGCCCGCAGTTGACCGCGCTCGCCGCGCGCAACCCGCTCCCGCCGAATCCCGCGCGCACGTTCTGGTCGACCGTGCTGACGGGCGCCGTGCTCGGCGCGCTCGTGTCGATGACGTCGGTCGGCGCCGGCGCGATCGGCGTCACCGTGCTGTTGCTGCTGTACCCGCTGCTCGCGACCACGCGCATCGTCGGCTCCGACATCGCGCACGCGGTGCCGCTCACGCTCGTCGCCGGCATGGGCCACTGGCTGCTCGGCTCCGTCGACTGGTCGATGCTGCTGTCGCTGCTGCTCGGCTCGCTGCCCGGCATCGTGCTCGGCAGCCTGCTGTCGGCGCGCGCGCCCGAGCGGCTGCTGCGCAACCTGCTCGCCTCGACGCTCGTCGCGGTCGGCGTGCGGCTCGTGCTCGCGTAAGCGGCGCGGCTGCCGCCCGCCACGGCAGACATCGCCGACTTCCCGCCCCTGACGAAACAGATCGGCACGATTTGTCGGTGGAGAATTTCCCTCGATACAGGGACGTGCATCCCCTTTCGAGGATCAAGCCGCTGCGAATCTCACGCGGATCCGACAATGCCCCGTCGGTCGACGACTCACGGGCACCGTGGAAGATCACAGCATCGCGAGCCACATGCGCGATGTGATGCATGACCGGCCAGCACGCGACGCCGGCACCCCGCCGCAAAAAACAGCCCGACCGGCCTGCGCCGATCGGGCTGTCGTCCATCCGGGGCCTCGCGAACTCGGGCCGCCCGGCCCACGGCCGGGCAGCGCAAGTCGCTCGCGATCCTTACTGCCCCTGCTGCTTCAACTGTTGCTGCTTCATCTGTTGCGTACGCGCCTGCAGTTTCAGCACGCGCTGCAGCGCGGTACGGTTCGCGAGGATCCCGTCGTAGAAGTTGCCGAGGTCGCCCTTCAGCGCGGTCCGCGACGCGTCGTTCAGGTAGATCATGTGGCCCGACGGATAGTTCTTGACCGTCAGGTTCTGCGCCTTGAGCGTCGGATCGAGCGGCATCTGCGCGAGCGTCAGCTCGGTCTGGTGGAACGGCGTGACCGCATCGAAATAGCCGTTCGCCGACAGCACCTTCAGGTCCGGGTTCACGCTCATCGTCGCCGCCAGGTCGCCGGCCGTGTACAGCGTATTGCCGCCGCCCCGGTTCGCGCCGGTCGGGTCGGTGTGGCTGAAGTCCCAGTTGTTGAAGACCTGGTCGTTCAGGTCCACGAACGACGACGTCGACGTGTACTTGAGGTCGGTGTTGATGTAGCTGTTCCACAGCACCGTGTACGCGCCGCCGACGTTCGTGATCGACGGATCGTTGCTGCCCGAGTTCGGCAGGATGTACGGCGCGATGCCCTTGCCCGTGAAGTTCGCGCGACCGTCGTACTCGCCGATCTGCGTGCCCGGCACGAGCGTCAGGAAGAACGTGTACGGCGGGTTGTCGTCCGACGACGGCACGTTGCCGAGCGCGGCCGGGTTGCCGAACGTCTGGATCAGCGACGTCGGATCCGTGCCGATGTACGAACCCATCTGCTGCGCGGTCTGCAGGTTCAGGTTCAGCCGCACGTTCACGAAGCCGCCGTCCTGCGGGTTCGGCTTCTGCGCGAGCGGCGCGAGCGTGTTGTCCGCGTAGTTGCGGGCCTGCACCATGTATGCGTCGAGATCGGTCGGCGTCGGGTTGAGCGTCGTCTTCTTCCAGTAGAACGCGTCGGCCGCGAGCGTCGGGAAGGTACCCGGCGCGGACAGCGCATTCGCATAGTCGAGGATCGACGACTGCAGCGTGATCCCGTTCAGGTCGATGCCGTCCTCATGCAGCACCCATGACACGACCGCGCTGCGCGCGGTGCCGTACGACTCGCCGTACAGGAACTTCGGCGAGTTCCAGCGCGAGTACTTGGTCAGGTAGCGCTGGATGAAGCGGTCGATCGAGCGCGCGTCCTGGTCGGTGCCCCAGAAATCCTTGTTCTTCGCCGGGGCGATCGCCGCCGAGTAGCCGGTGCCGACCGGGTTGATGAACACGAGGTCGGTACGGTCGAGCAGGCTGTCCGGGTTGTCGAGCAGCTTGTACGGGGCCGGCGGCGTGAAGTTCGGGAACGACGACTGCAGGCGCTTCGGCCCGTACGAGCCGAGCAGCAGGTAGACCGACGACGAGCCGGGGCCGCCGTTGTAGAAGAACGTGACCGGGCGCGGCTTCGACGAGTCCGGGTTGTCCTGCGTGTACGCGACGTAGAACATCTTCGCGTTCGGCGCCGACGTGATCGGGTCGATCGTGGTCAGGTGGCCGGTGGTGGCCGTGTACTGGACGGTCTTGCCGCCGATCGTGACCTGGCGGTGCACGACCGCGGCCCCTTCGGTCGAATCCGTGACCGCGTCGTTCGGCCCGGTGCCGTACACGTCGTTGTCGACGTACGGCTGGTCGGCCGGGACGGCGGCCGTTGCATTGGTGCTGGCCGACGTGCTGCCGTTCGACGTCGTCGCGGCTGCCGCGGTGGCGGCGGTCGGGCCCGACCCGTCGTCGCCGCCGCATCCCGTGACGAGCAGCGCCGCGGCCGCGGCTGCGGCGAGCGGCACGCTCAGCGTCGTTCCAAATAGCGCGAAACCGTCTTTCAAGGACTTCAGTGTCGTCATTATTGCCTCTCGAACAGAACGATAAATACCGCCGGTCGCAAAGGATCATTTGCGCCGGCGCTCCGCACCGGGAGCGCATTCGTTTTGCGATGCACCCCGAGTTTTTTACCGCATCGGCAAATACCGACCGGCATGATTTACCCCACCCATATTCCGCGATCGCACAATGGAATCAATTCCATTGCAAACGACGATTCAATAATGTGCGGCACTGCGAATTCGCCCTCGCCATCCGCACGCGCGAGAACCCACAAGCAAAAGCACCCACCACAAAGGCCGCCAGACAAGGCGCCTTCGCTTCGAACAGACGAACGATTCCCTCGGCGAAATGCCGGTCAATCGCGAAAGGGCGACCAACCGCAACTCGAGCCGATTTAATAAAATCGAAAGGATCGATTAACTATACGGAAAGGAATATTGTCTTTACGTGAATTTATTAAATTAAGTTAAAATATCGGCGCATAATAGATTCCGGATTTTCCGCCGTAAAGCGATAATTTGTTACAGCGCATGCCATTCGGACCAAGGGCAATGCGGGACCGATTCCAGACGCTGAAAATAAAAAAGCCGGACGAGCGTCCGGCTTCCGTATCGCGGTGGGGCGGGTGCCGTCAGAGCGGCACATCGATCGCGCCCGCGCCGGCCGTGATCGCGTTCGCGCCGGGGGACGCCGAGATCGGCGGCAGGTTCGCGCTCGTCAGCGCCGGCGCGGCGCCCGGCGTGCCGCCGCGCGGCAGCGTGCGGACCACCTGTGACGGCGGCAGCGCGGCGCCGTTCTTCAGATGCCGCCACATCAGGTTCAGCGCCTGCAGGTTGTAGTAGTGGACCGGCACGAAGCGCGTGTCGAAGCCCGCGACGGGCAGGAACGCATCGAAGTGCTGCCCGTTCGTCACCTCGTAGAACACGAGCTGGCTGCGGCCGCCTTCACTGATGCCGTTCTGCGCGACGTACGCGCGCGACGCGTGATTCACGGGCACGAGCGCGTCGCTGCGGCCCTGCACGATGATCGCCGGCTTGCCCTGCAGGTTCGCGTTCACGCGCACCGCATCGACGTTCGCCGGCATGTCGAGCATCCCGTTGGTCCACAGCTGGCGCAGGCACAGCGCGCCCGCGAAACTCGCGTCGGGCGTCGCGAGCCGGTGGTCGACACCCGCGCCGGTGTGGAACACGAGATTGACGCCTGCCGTCGGCGGCACGCCGTTGCCGAGGCCGAACACGGCCGGCATCGGCGAGGCGGCGGGCGGCGCCACCGCGCCCGTCGCCGCATTGGTGGTCGCGAAGCTGAAATTGCACAGGTTGTCGGTCACGCGCGAGCGCGTGTACGCGTTCGCATAGGTGACCGCGATCGCCGGAATCGCCTGCGAATCCCACATCGGCGCCTGCAGCAGGTCGGAATCCGCGAGATAGCCGGCCGCGTGCAGTTGCGCGAGCGCGTCGGCGGCCTGGCTCTGCGTATCGGCCCCCGACACGAACCCGGCCGCGGCGAGCGTCGCGCAGCGCTGCGTGCGGATCGACTGCGTGGTGGCGGCCGGCAGCGCGCTCAGGTACGGCGCGCCCGCGAGCGACGACGACGCGGCCGCACACGGCTCCAGCAGGTTCGCGAGCGTCGCGTAGTCGGCCAGCGGCCGGCCGAACGACGGCACCGGCTGGCCGCCCTCGCGCACGACCGCGTTCGGCGCCATCCGCACGTTGACTTGCGGCTCGCCGACCACGACCGCGGTAATCCAGCGGCGCGTGTCCTGCTCGGCCGCCGCGAGCGCCGCGCCGCCGCCGTTGCTGACGGACGCGGCGATCGTCGTGATGTCGCCCGGGCGGTAGCGCACGCCGTGATGCGAGCCGTCGACGAGCGGCCCGAACTGTTCGTTGAGCGCCCAGTACGCGAATTCGACCGCCTGCAGCGTCGCGTGCCCCCAGTCCTGCTCGGGATTCTGTTGCGAATGCGCGTGCTTGAACGCGTAGCGGTTCGGGAATCGGCTGTTGAACGCGGCCAGGTCGCTGCTCGTCACATTGGCGGTAAAGAGACTCGCATTGCCGGCGAGCACCGCGTCGGCGAGCGTGCCGTCGATCAGCGTGATCGTGTCGGTGCCGAGCTCGTGCGCGCCGTTGCCGCCGCCCTTGTCGTTGTACGCGACTGCACAGCCGCGCTTGAGGCCCCACTCGCCGGCCGCCGAGATCGCGCCGTACACGCCGCGCGAACCGGACGACGTCGCGGTGACGATGCACGGCTGTGCGGGATCGAAGCTCGCGGGCACCTGCACGAGCAGCGTCACGTTCTTGCGGCCGCTGCCGTCGTCGGAATACGCGAGATATTCGGTGCCGGGAATCTTGCCTTCGCCGAGCGTGTCGTTGCCGTCGAGGTCGACGTTCGGTCCCCAGAAGCGGCCGTAGCCGCCATTGGCGCTCATGTCGACGAGTGCGCGGTAGTTCGACCAGATCGCAAGCCGGCGCAGCTCGGCGCTCGTCGGCCGCGACGGATTCGCGAACGCCGGCGCGGTGGCGGTGGCGAGGCCCGTCTTGCCGAGACCGGCCGTCAGCAGGTCGTCGCTCGTACCGTCGTAGGCGGTGGTGCGCACGCTGCCGGACACGAAGCCGGGCAGCCGGTTGCGTTCGGACGACTCGTCGCCGTTGCAGGCGCCGAGCATCGTGATCGCGACCAGCGCCGCGCCCCAAAGAATCCGACTGCCCCACCCGTGCGTTGTCATTGCCGCCCTCTCGATATCGTTATCGGTGCGCCGCTGCGTCGTGCCCGGCTCGCGGCCTGTCGGGAAAACGCCGGGCCGCCCCAGGTTTTCCGCCCCGAAGGAAGTTTCCTTGGGGACGCCCGCTCGGGGGCCTGGCGCGAAGCGGCGGGCCCGGGGGGCATTCAAAAGTGCAAACGGGCCCCGGCACGCCGGGGCCCGCATGAAAGCGGGCGCGCGGCGCTGGCGCGCCGCCGCCCGGCATCATTGCTGCTGAACCGTCAGCTTGTTCGTGACCGACGTCACGCCCTTCACGCCCTTCGCCGCCTCTTCCGCCTTGTCGATCTGTGCCTGGTCGGGCACCGTGCCCTCCAGCGAGATCGCGCCGCCCTTCGAGCGCACGACGATGTTCGCCACGTCGATGCCGCCTGCCTTCGTAATGGCCTTGCGCACCGCATAGCCGAGCTGGCGGTTGGCCTTCTTCGCGGTCTTGGCCGCCGCCTTCGGCGAGCTCGCTGCCGCGGCCGGCGCTTCGGTCGCCGCCGCATCGCTCGACTGCGCGTACACGCTGCCCGTCAGACAGGCCGCCACGGCCGCAACACCCAACGCTCTCAACACGATCGACTTCATGCTATCTCCTTGTAACTCCGGAACGGCCGTGCACAGTACGGCCGGATACCCCCAAAGGCAGCCGGCCCGCGCGCGAACGGGCGGGACGGCCGATGATTTCCACGGCGATGCGAGAGAGGCGACACGGGCCGGCGGCCGGCGCGCGCGAATGCGGGCCGGCCGGGCCGGACAGCCGCCGGCCGGGCGCGCCCGGTCTCATAACGTGCCGGGTCGTGCGCGAATCGGGCGCGGCTGCGTCGCACAATGTAATCCAGCGCCAGCCGAAGCGCAAAGCTTTTGACGCGTGACCGCCCGCCATCCGCCCGCGCGCGCCCGTGTCCGCCGCCGCGCGACGGCGCCGGACTCGCGCACGCCGGGCGAAACCGGGTACCATCGCCGCCAGAACGCGCATCGCATGTCTTGTCCGCGACGGCCGTCATCGATGCGTCACGCCCGTGTCATCCGCCGACTCCATGAAGCCAGCCCGCCCCCGCCCGCCCCGCCGCATCCTCGCCCGCTTCGTCGCGGTGTCGTGGCGCGACCTCGCGCTGTCGATCGGCCCCACCGTGCTGCTCGCGGTCGCGGCGGTCTGGTTCGCGGTCAAGCTGATCCAGCCGGCGCCGCCGTCCACGCTCGTGATTTCGTCCGGCCCGCCCGGTAGCACCTACTGGAACGCCGCGCAGAAATACAAGGCGATCCTCGCGAAGAACGGCGTCACGCTCGACGTCCAGTCGTCCGAAGGATCCGCGCAGAACCTCGCGCGGCTGTCGAATCCGGACGCGCCGGTCGACGTCGGATTCGTGCAGAGCGGCATCGGCCCGAAGGAGCGCGACGAACACCTGGTCTCGCTCGGCAGCATCGGCTACGTGCCGCTCGCGATCATGTACCGCGGGCCGGTGGTCGCGCGCCTGTCCGACTTCAAGGGCAAGCGGCTCGCGCTCGGCGCGGAAGGCAGCGGCGCGCGCGAATTGAGCCTCGCGCTGCTGAAGATGAACGGCATCGTGCCGGGCGGCTCGACCGAGCTGCTGCCGACCGCCGGCGAGGACGCCGCGGCCGCGCTGCTCGACGGCAAGATCGACGCCGCGTTCCTGTCCGGCGACTCGACGCAGATCCCGGTGATGGCGAAGCTGTTCCGCGCGCCCGGCGTGCACGTGTACTCGTTCACGCAAGCCGAGGCCTACGCGCGGCGCTTTCCGTACCTGACCGCGATCACGCTGCCGATGGGCGTCTACGATCTCGGCCTCAACCTGCCGCCCGCCGACATCCACACGGTCGCGCCGACGATCGAGCTGGTCGCGCGCGATACGCTGCACCCCGCGCTGTCCGACCTGCTGATCGAGGCCGCGCGCGAAGTGCACGGCCACGCGACGATCCTGCAGCACGCGGGCGAATTCCCGTCGGCCGTCACGCGCGGCTTCCCGCTGTCCGACGACGCGGGGCGCTATTACAAGTCGGGCAAGTCGTTCCTGTACCGGCGGCTGCCGTTCTGGGTCGCGAGTCTCGTCGACCGGCTGCTCGTCGTCGTGGTGCCGCTGATCGTCGTGCTGATCCCCGGGTTGCGGCTGGTGCCGTCGCTGTACGGCTGGCGCGTGCGTTCGCGCATCTACCGCTGGTACGGCGCGCTGATCGCGCTCGAGCGCCGCGCGCTCGGCGAGCATACGGCCGAAGAGCGCGTCCAGCTGCTCGACGAACTCGACGATATCGAGGAAGCCGTGAACCGGATGAAGATGCCGCTTGCGTACGCGGGGCAGTTCTACGTGCTGCGCGAGCACATCGGCTTCGTGCGCGAGCGGCTCACCGCGCACGATCACGACGTCGCATCGGGCACGCCGGGCACACCCGGCGCCGGCGGCCGTGCAGCGGCGCGCGGCGGCGCGGCGGCGCCGGCCGGCGAGCCCCCCCGGGCGACTCCCGGTTCCGCATGAGCGGCCGATCCGCGATCATTGCTGCATCCGCGCGGTTGCATCCGCGCGCCGCAACGTAACATGAAGGCCGCCGCCAGGCGCGCACGCCCCACCCTCTGGAGATCGCCATGACAACCGGCCTCGACACTGCCCAGCCTGCCTGGTTCTTCGACTTCGTGTCGCCGTTCTCCTACCTGCTGCTCGAACAGCACGACAAGTGGCCCGACGTGCCGTTCGACCCCGTCGCCGTGTCGCTGCCCGACCTGCAGCGCCACTGGGGGCAGCGCCCGAGCGCCGACGTGCCGGCCAAGCGCGTGTTCACGTACCGCCACGCGCTGTTTCGCGCCGAACAGCTCGGCATCCGCTTCAAGATGCCGCCCGCGCATCCGTTCGACTCCGACAAGGTGCTGCGCCTCGCGATCGCGCTGCGCGCCGACATCGCGACCGTACTCGAAATGTTCCGCTTCATCTGGCACGACGGCAACGATCCGTCGACGCCGGACGGGTTCGCGGCGCTGTGCGAGCGCGTCGGCGTCGGGCATGGCGACGAGCTGATCGAATTCGAGGAGACGAGCGCGCAGTTGCGCCGCAACACCGACGACGCGATCGCGCTCGGCGTGTTCGGCGTACCGACCTTCTGGATGAACCAGCAGCTGTTCTGGGGCGAGGACGCGCTGCCGATGGTGCTGTACTGCGCGCGCACGCCGAACTGGCTCGAGTCGCGCGAGGTCAAGCGGATCAGCGTGCTGCCGAAGGGGCGCACGTGATGGCCGGTATCACGCACGGCAACGTGCGGCTGCGGTAAGGTTACGCTTCTCCCGAACACCGCTCGCCGATGGAAGACGACGATCGTACCGCCTCGCTCGATATCTGGCTCGTGCGCGTATTGCGCACGCTGCTGCTCGAGCGCAGCGTCACGCAGGCCGCGCTGCGCCTGAACCAGACCCAGCCCGCGATCAGCACCGCGCTGCGCAAGCTGCGCGAGACGCTGAACGACCCGATTCTCGTGCGCGGCAAATCCGGGATGGTGCCGACCGAGTACGGCGCATCGCTGCTCGGTGCCGCGTCGCGCGCGCTGCGCGAGGTCGACTTCATCGCGACGCCGCACGGCGACTTCGATCCATCGTCCGCGCGGCGCACGTTCCGCGTGGCCGCACCCGACTACCTGAACGATTTCTTCATGCCGACGCTGATCGAGCGCTTTCGCGACGCGGCGCCGCATGCGCATCTGGAAATCGACTCATTGAATCCCGCGCTCGATCACGCGGAGGCGCTCGAATCGGGCGCGCTCGATCTCGTGATCGGCAACTGGCCGAAGCCCGACCCGCGGTTCGCGCGCCAGGACCTGTTCTCCGACACGATCGTGTGCCTGATGCGCGACGCGCATCCGCTCGCCCGCGAACCGCTCACGCGCGAAGCGTACGCGTCGGCCGCGCACGTCGCGCCGACGCCGTACACCGGCGACAAGCGCAACGCGATCGAGATCGGCCTCGCCCGCGCCCGCCTCACGCGACGGATCGTGACGACGCTGCCGTACTTCGGCATCGTGCCGCAGGTGCTGCTGCAGTCGGACCTGATCTTCACGACGACGCGCCGCTTCGCGACGCACTACGCGCAGCTGCTGCCGCTCGTCGTCGTCGCGCCGCCCGTGCCGTTCCCGCGCATCAAGAGCTACCTGCTCACGCACCCGCACCCCGATCGCCCGACCGACATCGCGTGGCTGTGTGCGCTGATGCAGAGCGTATCCGACGAGCTGACGGCCGCACGCGGCCGCAAGCGCTGAAGCGGCGCTGAACCCGCGCGGAATCGCCCGCGCACGATCACGCGGCGCGGCCGCTCAGGCCGTGCAGAAGGTTTCCTGCAGATGGGTCCAGCGCACGACGCCTGCCGCGTCGCGCGCGAACACGGCGGTCGCGCGACGCGCGGGCAGTTCGCCCGACGCCGCCTGCTGCGCTTCAAGATAGGTGAGCACCGCATGCGACGCGTCTGCCGCGAGCACGCGGATGTCCGACAGTGTGATGCGCAGCCCCGGCTTCGCGCCGCCGAGCTTCGCGAACAGCGCGCGCGTGTCATCGCGGTCGAACGCGCGACCGTCGGTCATGATCATCGTGAATTCGGCGGAGAAAGGCGCGAGCAGCGCATCGAGCGCCGCGGGGGAAGTATCGGCGCCGGACAGCCAGCGCTCGATGACGACGAGGCTCGCATCGAGCGCATCGAGATAGACCTGATGATCGGACATGGTGCCTGCACGAAAGAACGCGCGGCCCGCTGCCGCGCAATCCGTGCAGTGTAGGCAAAAACGCGCGGACGTGGGTCGGGCGTGCCGCCCCTGATCGTTACCGTGCGCAGCGCGCGTCGTCGCGCAAGCGCCCCGCCGCGGCCGCCTTCGCATCGGCCACCGGCATGCCCGAGCGGGCCTGCAGCAGTTCCGCGCAGACGGCCACCGCGATCGCACCGGGCGCCTTGTCGACGATGCCCGCGACGCCGATCGGACACACCATCTCGGCGAGCCGCGCCGGATCGACGCCGCGCGCGGCGAGCCGGCGCTCGAACTTCACGCGCTTGGTACGCGAACCGATCATCCCGAAGTACGCGAAGTCGCGCCGCCGCATGATCTGCACGGCGAGCGAGAAGTCGAGCGCGTGGTTGTGCGTCATCACGAGGAAGTACGTGCCGGGCGGCGCCGCGTCGACGACGGCCTCGGGTATGTCGGTCGGCTCCGGCTGCACGTTCGGCGGACATTCGTCCGGGAACAGCTCGTCGCGCGTATCGACCCACTGCACGACACACGGCAATGCGCCGAGCAGCGTGACGAGCGCATGGCCGACGTGCCCCGCGCCGAACAGCACGATGTGCATCGGCGCGGACGTACCGGTCGCGCGGTTGCGCTGGCCGGTACCCTGCGCGAATGCCGGGGTCGTCGCGGTGCGAAGCGAACGTGCAGGCCCGTTCATCTCAACCTGCCTGACCGGCGCGCGCAGCACGCACCGCAGTGATCGCGCGCAGGATCGACTCGCCGGTGGCCGGCGCGTCGAGCGGCGGGTTCACCCGGTAGTCGCCGACCGCGGCAATCGCGTCGCGCACCGCGAAGAACACCGAGAACGGTAGCAGCAGCGGCGGTTCGCCGACGGCCTTCGAACGATGGATGCTGTCCTCCACGTTGCGGTTCTGGAACAGCCGCACGTTGAATTCGGGCGGCGTGTCGTTGACCGTCGGGATCTTGTACGTGGACGGCGCATGCGTCATCAGCTTGCCGCCCTTGTTCCACCACAGCTCCTCGGTCGTGAGCCAGCCCATTCCCTGGATGAACGCGCCTTCGACCTGGCCGATGTCGAGCGCGGGGTTCAGCGATGCGCCCACGTCGTGCAGCGCGTCGACGCGCAGCGTGCGCATCTCGCCCGTCAGCGTGTCGATCACGACCTCCGACACGGCCGCGCCGTACGAGTAGTAATAGAACGGCCGGCCCTGCAGCTTCGACTGATCCCAGTACAGCTTCGGCGTCGCGTAGAAGCCGTCGGACCACAGCTGCACGCGCGCGAGATACGCCTTCGCGATCACCTCGCCGAACGGCACGCTCGCGCCGCCGATCCACACGAAGTCGTTGCCGAACTTCACGTCGGCCGCATCGACCTTGCCGTCGCCGAACTGCTTCGCCGCGAACGCCGCGAGGCGCTCGCGCAGCTGGCGCGCCGCATCCTGCGCGGCCTTGCCGTTCAGGTCGGAGCCCGTCGACGCGGCCGTCGCGGACGTGTTCGCGACCTTGCTCGTGTCGGTCGCCGTCACGCGGATCCGGCCGAAGCGGATGCCGAGCTCGTGCGCGACGACCTGCGCGACCTTCGTGTTGAGCCCCTGCCCCATCTCCGTGCCGCCGTGGTTCACGAGCACCGAGCCGTCGGTGTAGATGTGCACCAGCGCGCCGGCCTGGTTGAAGTGCGTGACGTTGAACGCGATGCCGAACTTCACCGGCGTGAGCGCGATGCCCTTCTTCAGCACCGTGTTGCGTGCGTTGAATTCGCGCACGCCCGCGCGCCGCGCGCGGTAGTCGCTCGTCGCCTCGAGTTCGCCGAGCAGTTCGTGCAGCACGTTGTCCTCGACCGTCTGCCCGTAAGGCGTCACGTTGCGCTCGGTCTTGCCGTACAGGTTCGCGTAGCGCACGTCGAGCGGATCGCGGCCGAGCGCACGCGCGACGTCGTCGAGGATGTATTCGATCGCGAACGCGCCCTGCGGGCCGCCGAAGCCGCGGAACGCGGTGTTCGACTGCGTGTTGGTCTTGCCGCAGTAGCCGGCGATGTCGACGTCGCCGAGCCAGTACGCGTTGTCGAAGTGGCACACCGCGCGCGTCATCACCGGGCCCGACAGGTCCGCCGAGAAGCCGCAGCGCGACGTCATGTCGAGCGCGACGCCGTCGAGGCGGCCGTCGTCGTCGTAGCCGACGTCGAAGCGGTAATGGAAGTCGTGCCGCTTGCCGGTGATCATCATGTCGTCGTCGCGGTCCGGACGCAGCTTCACCGGGCACAGCAGCTTCCACGCGGCGAGCGCCGCGCAGCATGCGAACAGGCCCGACTGCGATTCCTTGCCGCCGAACCCGCCGCCCATCCGGCGGCATTCGACCAGCACGTTGTGCGACGCGACGCCGAGCACGTGCGCGACGAGGTGCTGCATCTCGCTCGGGTGCTGCGTCGAGCAGTACACGTGCATCCCGTCGTCGTCCTTCGGCACCGCGTACGCGATCTGCCCTTCCAGGTAGAACTGCTCCTGGCCGCCGAGCAGCATCTCGCCCGACTCGCGATGCGGCGCGGCCGCGAGCCGCGCGGCCGCGTCGCCGCGCGCGAGTTTCAGCGGCGGGATCACATAGGTTTCGGCCTGCCGCGCTTCCTGCGCGGTCAGGATCGCGGGCAGCTCCTCGTAGTCGACCTGCGCGCGGCGCGCGGCGAGCCGCGCGGTTTCGTGCGACGTCGCGACGACGATGAACATCGGCTGGCCGACGAACTGCACGATGCCTTTGGCGAGTACCGGATCGTCGTGGATGATCGGGCCGCAATCGTTGACGCCGGGGATGTCGTCGGCCGTGAACACGGCGACCACGCCGGGCGTCGCGCGCACCGCGTCGAAGTTCATCGACACGATCTTCGCGTGCGGCTTCGCGGACAACCCGAGCGCCGCATGCAGCGTGCCCGCGACGAGCGGGATGTCGTCGGTGTAGGTCGCGCGCCCGCTCACGTGCAGGTGCGCGGATTCGTGCGCGCGCGAGACATGCACCTGCGCGGCGTCGGCCTGCGGGTCGAGGGTGTTCAGGAACGGTTCTGCTTGCTGGTTCATGTTCGGTGTTCTCCCTCGTCAGACGCGCGCCGCGTCGTCGGCAACTTCGGCGGCCACTTCACGCACGTTCAGCGCCTGCGGCGGCAGCGGGTCGTGCGGGCGCGTCTCCAGCCAGAATCGGTACATCAGGTTCTTCGCGGTATCCAGGCGATACGCGCTCGTCGCACGCATGTCGGTGAGCGGCTGGTAGTCGCGCTCGAGCGCCTGCATCGCGGCCTGCGCGGTGGCTTCGTGCCACTGCGCGCCGTCGAGCAGGCTCTCCGTATGCGTCGCGCGCTTCGGTGTCGCGGCCATCCCGCCGAACGCGATGCGCGGCTCGCGGATCAGCTCGCCGTCCGCGATGAACGCGAACGCCGCGCACACCGCCGAAATGTCGGAGTCGAACCGCTTCGACAGCTTGTAGGTGCGGAACTGCAGCTTCGCGCGCGCGCCGGTGCGGGTCGGCACCTTCAGGCCGACGACGAATTCGTGCGGCGCCATGTCCTTTTGCTGATAGCCCGTGTAGAGCGCCTCGAGCGGCAGCTCGCGCACCGTGTCGCCGCCGCGCAGCACGACCCGCGCGCCGAGCGCGATCAGGCCCGGCATGGAATCGCCGATCGGCGAGCCGTTCGCGACGTTGCCGCCGATCGTCCCCGCGTGGCGGATCGGCAGCGACGCGAAGCGCTTCCACATTTCGGTCAGTTCCGGATACGTGCCGGCGAGTGCCGCATAGCCGTCCTCGACCGTCACGCCCGCGCCGATCTCGATCCAGTCGTCGCCGTGCGCGACGGTCCGCAGTTCGGCGATCTGGCCGACGTAGATCAGGTCGTCGAGGCGACGCATCTGCTTGGTGACCCACAGGCCGATGTCGGTGCTGCCGGCGAGCAGCCGTGCATCCGGGCGCTCGACCTTCAGCGCGGCCAGCGCGTCGAGCGTGCGCGGCGCGGCGAAGCGCGCGCCGTCGAGCGTCGTGTAGTCGAACGTGTCGTCACGCTTGAGCGACGCGAGCGTGCGGGCCAGCGCGGCCGTATCGACCGGTGCCGTCGGCGCCGGCGCACCGAACATCTGCACGGCCGCATCGACGATCGGGCGATAGCCGGTGCAGCGGCACAGGTTGCCGGTGAGCGCATCGGCGATCTCGGTGCGCGTCGGCACGTCCTTCGCCTTCGCGCACGTGCCGGCGCAGCCTTCGTGGCCGTGCTTCTCGTACAGCGCCCACATCGACATCACGAAACCGGGCGTGCAGAACCCGCATTGCGAGCCGTGGCAATCGACCATCGCCTGCTGCACCGGATGCAGCGAACCGTCCGGCTGGCGCAGGTCTTCCACCGTCAACAGCGCCTTGCCGTCGAGCGTGGGCAGGAACTGGATGCAGGCATTGACGGCCTTGAACGCGACCGTACCCGTGTCGGTCAGTTCGCCGACGACGACCGTGCACGCGCCGCAGTCGCCTTCCGCGCAGCCTTCCTTGGTGCCGGTGCAATGCGCATCCTCGCGCAGGTACTGCAGCACGGTGCGGGTGACGTCCGCGCCGCTGACTTCGCGGACCGCGTGACGATGGTAGAAGCGGATCGGCTCACTCATGTCTCTATCGTTCTTCCAGTGGGGGCAAGGCGGCCTGCGCGGGGCGCTCGACCGACGTTTCTCTGACAGTTTGCACGCTATCACCGTCAAATTCCGCAACCCATAGCCCATCACGCATGGGGCCCATATAACTGCCGCGATATGCGCGCCGCGGCCGCCCGGCAGGCGTCGGGCGCCTTGCCCGGCCTGGGTTCCGGCCTGCCCGCAGCGCCCCGTCAGCCATTCTTCGATGATGAAAATGGGTCGCGATTAACTAAATGGTACCTGCGTGAAAACCGGTTCCATGGGAAAATCCCGATTCCGTTTTTCGCCGCTTTCCGCTCCGTTTCGTCCATTCGATCCGACCCCATGTCAACCGATTCCGCCACACCGCCGCGCAGCGGGTTTGCCGTCACGCTGCAAATCGTGTCCGTCGTCTGTTTCACGTTCATCTGCTATCTGACCATCGGCCTGCCGCTCGCGGTGCTGCCGGGCTTCGTCCATGACGACCTCGGTTTTTCCGCGATCGTCGCGGGCGGCGCGATCAGCGTCCAGTATTTCGCGACGCTCGCGTCGCGCCCGCTCGCCGGGCGCTTCGCCGATACGCTCGGGCCGAAGCAGACGGTGCTGCGCGGGCTGATCGGCTGCGGCGTGTCGGGCGTGCTGCTGCTCGTCGCGCTGCTGCTGGCCCACTGGCCGGTCGCGAGCCTCGTGCTGCTGGTCGCGAGCCGGCTCGTGCTCGGCGTCGGCGAGAGCCTGTGCGGCACCGGTGCGATCCTGTGGGGCATCGGGCGGGTCGGCGTCGCGCACAACGCGAAGGTGATCTCGTGGAACGGCATCGCGACCTACGGGGCGCTCGCGCTCGGCGCGCCGGTCGGCGTCGCGATCGCGCACACGCTGAATCCGGCGCTGATCGGCGTGATCGTGATCGCGCTCGCCGCGATCGGCTTCTATCTCGCGCGCCTGATCGCTTCCGTGCCGCTCGTGCACGGCGAACGGATGTCGTATGCGAGCGTGTTCACGCGCGTACTGCCGCACGGCCTCGGCCTCGCGCTCGGCTCGGCCGGCTTCGGCTCGATCGCGACCTTCGTCACGCTGTACTACGCAGCGCGCCATTGGCCGAACGCCGCGCTGTCGCTGACCGTGTTCGGCACGCTGTTCATCGGCGCGCGGCTGCTGTTCGCGAACACGATCAAGACCCACGGCGGCTTCCGCGTCGCGATCGTGTCGTTCGCGTTCGAATGCTCGGGCCTCGTGCTGCTGTGGCTCGCGCCCGTGCCGCACGTCGCGCTCGTCGGCGCCGCGCTGACCGGCTTCGGCTTCGCGCTGATCTTCCCGGCGCTCGGCGTCGAGGCCGTGGCGCTCGTCCCGCCGGCGAGCCGCGGCGCGGCGCTGTCCGCGTATTCGGTGTTTCTCGACCTGTCGCTCGGCATCACGGGCCCGCTCGCCGGCTATGTGGCGGGCGCGTTCGGCTATCCGCAGGTGTTCCTGTTCGCGGCGGTGGCCGCGGCGGCCGGCGTCGCGCTGTCGATGGTGCTGTACCAGCGGCAGGCGCGGCTCGCCGGGAGCGGCGCGGCGGCTTGAGTCGTGCTGCCGCGCGCGCAACGCCGTTCAACGCAGCAACACGTTGAAGTCGCGCAGCACGCGGACGGCTTGAGGATGACGCCGGAACGGAACGGCGTCCCGGAGCGAGAGCTTGGGTTCGGCACGATCGAAGAGCACGAGGGCTTCCGACGTGTTCAGATGGCGGGACATGTACAGGAACCCGTCGACCCGCCGCTGATGCCGGTGGACGGCCAGCGACCACTGCTGCGGAACGTCGTACGGCACGATCGTCGACAACGCACCGTCGCCGCCAAGGTTCTTCAGCGGCAAGCCATGCAGGACGGCCACGGCCAACGGCGCACCGTCGAATGAAAGCACGTAGCGATCGAGCTCGGTCGTGACGAGCGGGAAACCGCCCAGCACCAGATCGGCGACTTCGTCGTGCAGCACCGTCTCCGCGAATGCGCAATGCAGATCGAAACCGAAATAGCTGGTGCCGAACCGCCGCCGCGGCCGCGGATCGACGAAGCGGTTGCCGCCGGACTTGCCGAAGTACGGCTCGCCGGTTGCGAATCGCGAGATCCGGACCAGCGCCGCAGGCGCCACCTCGCGGATCGTGAGCGTCGCGCTCGCGAAATGCTTCCCCGGCACCGTCAACACCAGCGCCTCCTAGCGTCCCGCAAACGCTGCGGCCGCACGCTCGACCTCGTCAAGCTTCCCGCGCGACAGCGCGACCAGCGGCGTGACGTTGCCGAGTGACGCCTTGGGTGTCGTGAAGAACTGCCATTTGCTCCATCCCGGCAAGGCTCCGAGACGCTGAGTCACCTTCCCGAGCGTCTTGCGATCGATGTCGCCCGCCAGATAGAACGCCGGGTAGTACTGCGCGGCGCCGACGTCGACCGTAAAGATTCGCCCCGACGCCACCGCCTTGCTGAGCGCCTGCCGCGTCATGCCGAGCCCTGTCCAGATCTGCGCGGCCGGCAACAGCGTGCCGTCGGCAACCAGCGCGTGTCGTTCGGCCTGCGCATGCCGCTCCAGATCGGCGACGGCGACACCGGCGCGCGTAGCCGCTTCCCCCTTCTTTCGTCGGGACGGCTTCCTGTCGCGCGTCGCTGCGGCCGCGATACCGAACGTGATCGTGCCGGCCAGATCGATGACCTGCGCGATGCCTACCTTGAACAGGTGCCCAAGTTGCTCGTCCGACAGCCTGAGCAGCGCACGGGCGCGATCCGGCCCGAGCATGGTTGCCGCGCCGACGGCGCTGCGCAGCGCCTCCTCGGTCTCGATATCGAGAATCGCGGCGGAACCTTCGAGCGCGTGAGCGTGCGTGACCATCATCACCTCCTGATGCAACCGGAGGATCAAGCCTAGTCCCGATTTGAAATCAAGTCAACCAAGTCAACTTTTCCGCGCAATGTCCGGAGAGTGCCTAATGCCCCGGTCAAGCCGTGCGCAGGAACAACCGGCGCGTCAGGTCGAACGCAACGAGATTGCCGGCCAGCACGAGCAGCAGCCCGATCACCGCGAGCGGCGACCACTGGTAGCCCTCGAAGACCGTCGACACGGCCAGCGCGACGATCGGGAACAGCACCGTGCAGTACGCCGCGCGCTCCGGCCCGATCCGCCCGACGAGCGTCAGGTACGCGGTGAACCCGATCACCGAGCCCGGCACGGCCAGATAGACGAGCGCGCCGAGATAACGCGGGCTCGGGTCGATCATGAACGGCAGCCCGGCCACCGCACTGCCGACCGTCAGGATCGCCGCGCCGATCAGCATCGCCCAGCCGTTGGTCGCGAGCGGATGCAGCCCCATCGATTGCATCCGGCTCGACAGCAGGTTGCCGGCCGAGAAGCACATCGTGCCCGCGAACGCGATCGCGAGGCCCGTCCAGGTCGCGTGATCGTCGAGGTGGCCGGCCATCTGCTGCCAGAACAGGCAGGCGATGCCGGTCAGCCCGAGCAGCGCGCCGGCAATCGCGGACGGCCGCAGCGGGCGGCCCATGAACAGCCGGCCGTTGATCGAATTCAAGAGCGGCGCGGTCGAGAAGATCACCGCGACGAGGCCGCTCGGCACGACCTGCTCCGAGTAGTAGAAGCACAGGAAATTCAGGCAGAACAACGCGAAGCCCTGCGCGACGAGGTAGCGCCACGCCTCGCGCGGCGGACGCACCGGCCGGCGCATCACGCGCAGCAGCGCGAACAGCACGGCGGCCGCGAGCCAGAAGCGCCACGCGATCGACACGGGCGGCGGCACGGCGCCGAGCTGCCATTTGATCGCGATCCAGGTGGTGCCCCAGATCAGCACGGTGACGAAATAAAGCGACAGGTTCATGGCGGCAACGAAGCGAAACGAGTGAAACGGACTCAGACTGTGCCGCCGCCCCGCCCGCGCGGATTGTCCGGAATTGCGGTCTTTTTCGGGCGGCCGCACGGCGCGCCGCGCGCGCGCTTATACTCGTCGCACCATGAGTCCGCCCCTGTACGCCCCGCCCGCCGATCACGCCGCCGCCCTTGCCGGCGGTGCGATGCCGTTCGGCCTGCAGTCGGTGTGCCGCACGCTCGCCGAGGCGAACGCGACGCTCGAGCGCTTCACGTGGCTCGGCGATCATCTCGCGATCGCCGAATGGACGCGCATCACCGACGAAAGCGAGACGATCTACGAACAGCCGGGCCACCACACGCTGTCGTGCTATCTCGACGGCGGCTACCGGACGGAGCGCGAACGCGTGCCGCGCTACGGCGCGCCGAGCCTGCTGTGCACGCTGCCGGGGGACCATGAATCGCGCTGGTGGGTGCGCGGCGAGATGCACTTCATCCACCTGTACTTCCTGCCCGAGCACTTCACGCAGCGCGCGATCCGCGAACTCGATCGCGAGCCGCGCGAGCTGAAGCTCGCCGACCGCACCTATTTCGAGGATGCGCGCGTCGCGGCGCAGTTCCGTTCGCTCGCGCTGGAGCGCTGGGACGATGCCGACGGGCGGCTGCGCGTGAACGAAGCCGCGCACGACGTATTGAGCCTGCTGCTGCGCGGCCAGAGCACGACGCGCACCGACGTGCCGTTCCGCGGCGGACTCGCGCCGGCCGTGCGCCGCCGCGTGCGCGACTACATCGACAGCTACCTGTCGCAGCCGCTGACGCTCGGCGAACTGGCGGAGGTCGCCGCGCTGTCCGAATATCACTTCTCGCGGATGTTCCGGCTGTCGTTCGGCCGCGCGCCGCACGCGTGGGTGGCCGAGCAGCGGCTCGCGCGGGCGCGCCTGCTGCTGCGCACGACGGCGCTGCCGCTCGCGCAGGTCGCGGCCGAATGCGGCTACGCGAACGCCGGCCACTTCAGCCATCGCTTTCGCGACGCGCACGGCACGACGCCGAACGCGTACCGGCGCGCGATGCAGGGCGGCTGAGCCCCGCGCGCACCTTCAACGGCCGGCTGCGCCCCGCGCACCCAGCACCGCCATCGCCCCCGCTTACCCGCCCCGCTGTGACAGTTCCTGCTCGAGCGCGGCCACGCCGGCCGGCAGGTCCACCGGCACCTTCAGGTCCATCATCGTGCGGCCGAACGCGTGCAGCGTGCGGAACAGGTTGTGTTCGCGGCACTGTTCGCCCATCTGCCCGATCCGCACGATCGGCAGCCCGAACGAGCCCGAGATCTCGACCTGGTACTGCTTCGAGATATGGCCGCACACCATCCCGGGCGTCAGCCCTTCGGGCGTCTCGATCCCGACCACCGAGTTGAGCCGGCAGTCCTTCGGCGCATAGAGCGCGAGCCCCATCGCCTCGACGCCCGCCTGCAACGCGAGCGAGCAGCGCAGGTGGCGCGCGAAGCGGCTTTCGAGCGTCTCCGCGCAGACGAGCCGCAGCGCCTCGTGCAGCGCGAGCACGCCCGACACCGGCGCCGTGTAGTGGTAGCCCGCGTTGTGCCAGAAGTTCTCCGCGAGCGCCATGTCGAGGCACCAGTGCGCATTCGGTTCCGGACGCTGCTTCATCCGGTCCCACGCGGCGTCCGAGAACGCGATCAGCGATACGCCGGGAATCGACGACAGCCCCTTCTGGCCGCCCGTGATCACCGCATCGATGCCCCACGCGTCCATCTCGAGCGGCATCGTCGACAGCGTGCACACCGCGTCGACGACGACCAGCGCGCCGGCCGCCTTCGCGAGCGCCGCGATGTCGCGCAGCTCGCGGTTCCACACGGTGTTCGACGTCTCGCCCTGCACGATCGTGACGATCTCGGGCCGCTCGCGCGCGATCGCGTCCGCGATCTCGTCGAGGCTCGCGACCGAGCGGTCGGCCACTTCAAGCGTGGCGACGTCGGCGCCGACGCGCGTGGCCATCTCGGCCATCCGCGCGCTGAAGAAGCCGTTGCGGATCGACAGCACGCGCGTGCCGCGCCACGCGAGGTTCGAGATCGCCATTTCCATCGCGGCGGAACCGGGGCCGGCGACGCCGAGCACCCACTTCGTGCGGGTCTGGAACACGTAGCGCGCCATCTCCTTCACCTGCTCGATGATCTTCGCCATCGTCGCGCCGAGGTGGTTGATCACGATCGTGTTCGCCTTCGCGACGGCAGCCGGGATCGGGACCGGGCCGGCCCCCATCATCAGCAGCGGTTCTTCGGGCAGGATCGCGTCGAGCGGCACGACGACGGGACAGGGAATCGGCGAGTAATCGATGGACATGGCTGGTAAAAGAGGAACGGAGAAAACGCCCGGACGTCGTTCGCCGCACGGCACGGCGAACTGATCGATCATTCCGCGTTCCGCGCCCGTGCGCAAGAGGCACGCGCGCCCGGACAGCGTGACGCTGGCCCGGTCGACGGACCGGGCCAGCCGGCCGCACCCGCGTCGCACGACCGGGTTTCGTATTGCCGCGGCATTGCCGGCCGCATGCGAAACGGTTCCAACGGACGGTCGATGCCCGCGATTTTCTCCGGCAATATTGAGACGCGCATCCTGACGCCCTAGTTCAGCATGCCGCATGCATCTACCGGAATACCGGTCACCACGATAAAAATCGCGCGACTGGCATCGGCACACGAAAACCAGACCGGCACAAAAACATCCACTATCGCAGCATCTATTGGTGAGCGATTTCACCCATTACCGCACGACGTCGCATCCAGACCGCATCAACATATTGATTTATATGAGTAATATTAAAATACAAGGCGGACCTTCCGAATACACGCCGGACTAACCCAGGCGCATGCCAGCGCCGCCGATCCGTTAAATCGATACCCGCGATTTCGATTTTACGCAAGCCGCCCCTTTTCTCAGGTTGACGATATCGCTTCCGTAATGAACAATCGTCTGCAGAATCGAAAACCGATTTTTCGAGACGAACGAGACCCGGGGGTTGCGCGACGGTTTTCCAGGTCGTTTGACGAAAAATCCCAACCAAAATCAATCAACCGGGCCAGAAATTCGCGAGCCATGAACCAGATTCAGACCATGCGTGTGTTCGTCTGCGTCGCCGAGCAGCAGAGCTTCCGGCGCGCGGCGCACCATCTAGGCGTGTCCAACGCGCTCGTCACGCGCTCGATCGCGATGCTCGAGTCTCACCTGAACACGCGGTTGATCCACCGCACCACGCGCAACCTGTCGCTGACCGAGGCCGGCCTGCGCTACCTCGACGGCTGCCGTGCGCTGCTCGAGGAATTCGACCACCTCGAGGCATCCGTCGCGCACGCCGTGCGCGAGCCGGCCGGCACGCTGCGCGTCGTCGCATCGGGCCTGCTGTCGCCGCTCGCGCTGACGCCGCTCGTCAGCAGTTTCCGGCACCGCTACCCCGAATTGCGCATGCAGCTCACCGTCGCCGAGGGGCCGCTCGACGTGCTCGATTCGGGCTACGACGTCGGCATCGTGACCGGCAACCGGCTCGACGGCAACCCGACGCTGATCGGCCACGCGCTCACGCCGAACCCGTTCGTCGCCTGCGCGGCGCCCGCCTATCTCGAACGGCGCGGCGAGCCGCGCGCACCCGACGACCTGCCGGGCCACGACTGGGTCGCGCTCGCGCCGCACCAGCATGCGCCCGCGTGGCGGCTGGTCGGCCACGACGGCGTCACGCATTCGGTCACGGTGCGCCCGACCTGCACGGTCAACCAGCTGGCGCTCGTGCACGCTGCAACCGTCGCCGGGTCCGGCATCGCGGTACTGCCCGAGCCGAGCGTCGCCGACGCACTCGCCACCGGCACGCTGGTGCGGCTGTTGCCCGCTTACCGGATCGACGACCCGGACGCGCAGCTGTCGCTCGTCTACCCGAACCGCCAGTACGTGCCGGCCCGCACGCGCAGCTTCGTCGAGCATGCGCTCGAGCATTTCGGCGCGCAGACGGCCCGCGAGCGGACCGGCTACGGCTTCCTGCACACGCCCGATCGCGCCGAGATCGTCGCGGGCCGGCAGACGGGCCTGCAGTAAACTGCACGGGACAGCCATCGGAGGTGCAGCGTGCGCGTGATCCTGTTCAGCAGCCGGCAGTACGACGACGAATCGTTCACCGCCGCCAATCGGTCATTCGGTTATCGGCTGCACTTCCAGCCGTCGCACCTCGACGCGGAAACCGCGATCCTCGCGCACGGCTATGAGGTCGTCTGCCCGTTCGTCAACGACACCGTCGACGCGGCCGTGCTCGAACGGCTCGCCGACGGTGGCACGCGCCTGATCGCGCTGCGCTCGGCCGGCTTCAACCATGTCGACCTGGCGGCCGCCGAGCGGCTCGGCATCGCGGTCGTGCGGGTGCCCGCATATTCGCCGCATGCGGTCGCCGAACACGCGGTCGCGCTGATCCTCGCGCTCAACCGCCGGCTGCCGCGCGCGGTCGCACGCACGCGCGAAGGCGACTTCTCGCTGAACGGCCTGCTCGGCTTCGACCTGCACGGCAAGACCGTCGGCGTGATCGGCACGGGCCTGATCGGCCGCGTGTTCGCGAAGATCATGATGGGCTTCGGGATGCACGTGCTCGCACATTCGATGCCGCCGTACGACGACGAACTGATCGCGTACGGCGCGCGCTACGTCGAGATCGACGAACTGCTGCACCATGCCGACATCATCAGCCTGCACTGCCCGCTGCTGCCGTCGACGCACCATCTGATCAACGCGCAGACGCTCGCGCAAATGAAGCACGGCGCGATGCTGATCAATACCGGCCGCGGCGGCCTGGTCGACGCGCCGGCGCTGATCGACGCGCTCAAGAGCGGCCAGCTCGGCCATCTCGGGCTCGACGTGTACGAGGAGGAAAGCGGCCTCTTCTTCGAGGATCACTCCGACCTGCCGCTGCAGGACGACGTGCTCGCGCGCCTGCTGACGTTCCCGAACGTGATCGTCACGTCGCACCAGGCGTTCTTCACGCGCGAGGCGCTCGCCGAGATCGCGCACACGACGCTGCTGAACATCGAGGCGTGGCACGCCGGCACGCCGACCAACGTCGTCACGACGGGGCGCTGAGCCACGTCGTTCCGCTCGGCGTTGGCGGAGCGCCTGAGCTGCACGCGATCCATCAACGATTCGTCAATTTATTTCGACTGATGTAACGCTGCGCGCGCGGCGTCTGCTATCGTTGCGCCGACCTCCCCCTGCTTCTGCCGCTCATGCGTTTCGACGACTCCGCCATTGCCGCGGTCTACCGCGCCATCTTCGAACGGCGCGACATGCGCCACTTCACGCCGGCGCCCGTCGATCCGGCCACGCTCGCGCGGCTGCTGCGCGCCGCGCACCACGCGCCGAGCGTCGGCTTCATGCAGCCGTGGCGCTTCATCCGCATCACCGATCCCGCGCTGCGCACCGCGATCCATGCGCTGGTCGAGGCCGAGCGCCGCGCAACCGCCGACGCGCTCGGCGAGCGGCAGGACGAATTCATGCGGCTGAAGGTCGAAGGCGTGCGCGAATGCGGCGAACTGCTGGTCGTCGCGCTGACCGACGACCGCGAGCGCCACGTGTTCGGCCGCCGCACGCTGCCGGAGATGGACCTCGCGTCGGCCGCCTGCGCGATCCAGAACATGTGGCTCGCCGCGCGCGCCGAAGGGCTCGGGATGGGCTGGGTGTCGCTGTTCGATGTCGACGCGCTGCGCACGTTGCTCGGCATGCCGGCCGGCGCGAAGCCGATCGCCGTGCTGTGCGTCGGGCATGTCGACGCGTTTTATGCGAAGCCGATGCTCGAGGAAGAGCGGTGGGCCGCGCGGATGCCGATCGAGGCGTGCCTGTTCGAAAACGGCTGGGATGCGTCGGCGGCCGGGGTCGCCGAGGGCAACGCAGCATCCGGCGCGACCGGCGGATCATCGCCGTCGCCCGAGGTTGCCGTACCTGACGACCGCGCCGGCTCGACACCCGCCGGCGCCCTGTCCGACCGCTGACGGGATGCACGAGGCGCGGAACGGCCGCTTCGCCGGTCTTGCTCCGACCCGATATTACGCTTCGCTCTCGCTCTCACTCTCGCTGTCGCCTTGCCCTTGCCTTGCCACCGAGCACCGAGCGCCGAGCACTGAGCACTGAGCACCGAGCACCAAGCACCGCCAAATCCCACACTTTGGGCGCACCTTGGCCGTCACCCCGTCGCACGCCGGCAACAACCATTTTGGCCCCGAGCATAGGGGTTTTCACTGAAGTAGAATCGCGGCTGATATCTCCTCGCCTCGCCCCTTCCGCGCATGCCGCGCCGATCTCGGGCCGCGGCCTTTTCCGTAGCCCACCGCGATGCCATTACCTCTTTTCGCCCTTGCCGTAGCCGCATTTGGAATCGGTACCACCGAGTTCGTGATCATGGGGCTGCTGCCCAACGTCGCCCGCGACCTCGGCGTGTCGATCCCGGCCGCCGGGATGCTCGTGTCGGGCTACGCGCTCGGCGTGACGATCGGCGCGCCGATCCTCGCGATCGTCACCGCGAAGATGCCGCGCAAGCGCGCGCTGATGGGCCTGATCGGGCTGTTCATCGCGGGCAACCTGTTCTGCGCGATCGCGCCCGGCTATGCGGTGCTGATGGCCGCGCGGGTCGTCACGGCGTTCTGCCACGGCGCGTTCTTCGGGATCGGCTCGGTGGTCGCGAGCAACCTCGTCGCGCCGAACCGCCGCGCGCAGGCGATCGCGCTGATGTTCACCGGCCTCACGCTCGCGAACGTGCTCGGCGTGCCGCTCGGCACCGCGCTCGGCCAGGCGTACGGCTGGCGCGCGACGTTCTGGGCCGTCACCGGCATCGGCATCGCCGCGGCCGCCGCGCTCGCGGTGTGCCTGCCGAAGCACCTCGCGATGCCCGACACCAGTATCACGCGCGAATTCAGCGTGCTGAAGCACCCGCAGGTGCTGATGGTGCTCGGCATCAGCGTGCTCGCGTCCGCGAGCCTGTTCAGCGTGTTCACGTACATCACGCCGATCCTCGAGGACGTGACGGGCTTCTCGCCGCGCCAGGTCACCTACGTGCTGCTGCTGTTCGGTCTCGGCCTGACCGTCGGCGGCACGCTCGGCGGCAAGCTCGCCGACTGGCGCCGGATGCCGTCGCTGATCGCGACGCTCGCGCTGATCGGCATCGTCCTCGCGCTGTTCGCGGGCACGATGCACCTGCCGTTCGCGGCACTCGCGACGATCTTCGTCTGGGGCATCCTCGCGTTCGCGATCGTGCCGCCGCTGCAGATCCTGATCGTCGATCGCGCGAGCGACGCGCCGAACCTCGCGTCGACGCTGAACCAGGGCGCGTTCAACCTCGGCAACGCGACGGGCGCGTGGCTCGGCGGGATGGCGATCGGCTCCGGCGTGTCGCTCGTGAACCTGCCGTGGGTCGGTGCAGCAATGGCGGTCGCCGCGCTCGCGCTCACGCTGTGGTCGGCGTCGCTCGAACGCCGCCCGGTGAGCGGGCCGACCGGATACGTATGACGCGCGCGCGGCGGCGACGCGCGGCGGCACGGCGCGCGTCCGCGCCCGCGCGCCGCCGCGATCGTTGCGCACGCAACCCCATTCGATCCTGACGGCCTTCATGGACCTTTCAGGGGCCACGGTGTAGCATCGCGGCCGATGAAAGCCATTCTCAATCGTGATTTCCTCGCGCTGATCCTCAGCGTCGCGGTGGTCGGTCTCGGCACCGGCGCCACGATGCCGCTCACCGCGCTCGCCTTGACCGAAGCCGGACACGGCACCAACGTCGTCGGCATGCTGACGGCCGCGCAGGCCCTGGGCGGCCTCGCGATCGTCCCGTTCGTCACCGCGCTCGCACGGCGCATCGGCGCTCGCCGCGCGATCGTCGTGTCGGTCGTGCTGCTCGCCGCGGCCACCGCGCTGATGCAGTTCACGTCGAACCTGATCGTGTGGGGCGCGCTGCGCGTGCTGTGCGGCGCGGCGCTGATGCTGCTGTTCACGATCGGCGAGGCATGGGTCAACCAGCTCGCCGACGACTCGACACGCGGCCGCGTGGTCGCGATCTACGCGACCAATTTCACGCTGTTCCAGATGGCGGGCCCGGTGCTCGTCAGCCAGATCGCCGGCGCGACGCGCATCCGCTTCGCGCTGTGCGGCGCGCTGTTCCTGCTCGCGCTGCCGGCGCTCGCGACGATCCGGCGCGCGCCGCTCGCCGGCGACGACGCACATCACGCAGCGCACGACAGCTGGTTCGCCGTGCTGCCGCGCATGCCCGCGCTGATCATCGGCACGGGCTTCTTCGCGCTGTTCGATACGCTCGCGCTGTCGCTGCTGCCGCTCTATGCGATGGATCACGGCGTCGCGAGCGCGACCGCCGTGCTGCTCGCGTCGATCATGCTGTTCGGCGACACCGCGATGCAGTTCCCGATCGGCTGGCTCGCGGACAAGCTCGGCCGCGAACGCGTGCACCTCGGCGCCGGCTGGATCGTGCTCGCAGGCCTGCCGCTGCTGCCGTTCGTGATCGCGAACCCGTGGCTATGCTGGCCGCTGCTGTTCGTGCTGGGCGCGGCGGCCGGCAGCATCTACACGCTGTCGCTCGTCGCGTGCGGCGAACGCTTTCGCGGCGCGGCGCTCGTCACCGCGAGCTCGCTCGTGTCGGCGTCGTGGAGTGCCGCGAGCTTCGGCGGTCCGCTGGTCGCCGGCGCATTGATGGAGCAACTCGGCAGCAACGCGCTGATCGGCGTGCTGGTCGTCTGCGTCGCCGCGTTCGTCGCGGCAGCGCTGTGGGAACGACGCGCCGCGTTGCAGCGCGCGGTGTGACGTTGGCGTTGGCGTTGGCGTTGGCGTTGGCGTTGGCGTTGGCGTTGGCGTTGGCGTTGGCGTTGGCGTTGGCGTTGGCGCCGATGCCGATGCCGATGCCGATGCCGACGCCGATGCCGATGCCGACGCTAACGCTGGCGCCGACTCAGACACCCTGACACTGAAACGCGTGCGCAGCATCACCCACCAGCACGCATCGACGCACACGCGCGCCCCGCCGACAAAACGAAAACGGCCCACTTAATGCGGGCCGCCCTGTCCTTCCGGACTACGCGCTACGTGTCGCGCCGCGATCCGTCACGCGCTCCGCGCGGGAAGGATCTTGCCGGCACAGGTGCCGAAGCCGACGCGATAACCATCGCCCTGGCACCACCCGGCGAGCGTGAGCTCGTCGCCGTCCTCGATGAACGCGCGGCTGCCGCCGCCGTTCAGCGCGAGCGGCTCCTTGCCGTTCCACGTCAGTTCGAGCAGGCTGCCGAACGAATCCTTCGTCGGCCCGCTGATCGTGCCCGAACCCATCAGGTCGCCCACGCGCGTGTTGCAGCCCGCGACCGTGTGATGCGCGAGCTGCTGCGCCATCGTCCAGTACATGTGCCTGAAGTTGGTGCGGCAGATCGACGTCGCTTCGGCCGCACCTTCGGCGCGCAGCGTCACTTCGAGCGCGATGTCGAATGCATGCTTGCCCGCGTGCCGCAGATACGCGAGCGGCTGCGGCGACTGTTCGGGCTGCGCGACGCGAAACGGTTCGAGCGCGTCGAGCGTGACGATCCACGGCGAGATCGTCGTCGCGAAGCCCTTCGAGTTGAACGGGCCGAGCGGCACGTATTCCCACTGCTGGATGTCGCGCGCGCTCCAGTCGTTCAGCAGCACCATCCCGAAGATGTGCGCTTCGGCATCCTCGCACGCGATCGGCTCGCCGAGCGCATTGCCGCGGCCGACGATGAAGCCCGTCTCCAGTTCGATGTCGAGCTTGCGGCACGCGCCGAACACCGGACGCTCCTGGTCGGGCAGCTTCAGCTGCCCATTCGGGCGCCGCACCGGCGTGCCGCTCACGACCACCGACGACGCACGGCCGTTGTAGCCGATCGGCATCTCCGACCAGTTCGGCAGCAGCGCATTCTTCGGATCGCGAAACATCGAGCCGACGTTGGTCGCATGCTCCTTCGACGAATAGAAATCGGTGTATCCGGGAATGTCGACCGGCAGGTGCAGCGTCGCGTCGCGCTGCGCGACGAGCGCTTGCGCGCGCAGCGCGGCGTCATCGCGCAGTCGCGCGTCGTCGCGCGACAACAGCGTCGACAGCTGCACACGCACGCCGCGCCACGCATCGCGGCCGAGCGCGATGAACGCATTGAGCGTCGGCGCGGCGAACACGTCGGCGCCGGCCGGCAGCGTCACGAGGCCCGCACGCGCGAGCGCGGCGAGGTCGACGATCTGGTCGCCGAGCGCGACGCCCGCGCGGCGCGCCGGTTGCTTCGCATCGCTGAAGATCCCGAACGGCAGGTTCTGGATCGGGAAATCGCAGGCGGGATCGTTCGCCGTCTCGACCCAGCTCTTGCGAGCCGGGTCGAGCGTCGCGCGCCAGTCTTGGGTATCGCTCATCGTTGCTCCGGATTGAAGTGTTTCCTGATGCCTTGCCAGCATTCGAAGTAGTCGGCCTGCAGCTGCGCGGTGTCGAGCGCATAGCGCGTCGGCCGGATCAGCGTGCGGGTTTCGAACATGAACGCCATCGTCGCGTCGACCTTGTGCGGCTTCGTCGTGTCGCTCGCCGACGCCTTCTCGAACGTGTCCGCATCCGGCCCGTGGCCCGACATGCAGTTGTGCAGGCTCGCGCCGCCCGGCACGAAGCCTTCGGCCTTCGCGTCGTATGCGCCGTGCACGAGCCCCATGAACTCGCTCGCGACGTTGCGGTGGAACCAGGGCGGGCGGAACGTATCCTCGGCCGCGAGCCAGCGCGGCGGGAAGATCACGAAGTCGATCGTGTCGACGCCCGGCGTGTCGCTGGGCGACTGCAGCACGAGGAAGATCGACGGATCGGGATGGTCGAAGCTGATCGAGCCGATCGTGTTGAACAGGCGCAGGTCGTATTTGTACGGCGCGTAGTTGCCGTGCCACGCGACGACGTCGAACGGCGAATGGCCGATGTCCGCGCGCCACAGGCGCCCGTTCAGCTTCGCGACCAGCTCGAATGCGCCCTCGCGATCCTCGTACGCGGCCTGCGGCGTGAGGAAATCGCGCGGGTTCGCAAGCCCGTTCGAACCGATGGGGCCGAGGTCAGGCAGGCGCAGCAGCGCGCCGAAGTTCTCGCAGATGTAGCCGCGCGCATCGCCGTCCGGCAGCGCGACGGAAAAACGCACGCCGCGCGGAATCACCGCGATCTCGAACGGCTCGACGTCGAGCCGGCCGAATTCGGTCGCGATGAAGAGCCGCCCCTGCTGCGGCACGATCAGCAGCTCGCCGTCGGCGCTGTAGAAAAAGCGGTCCTGCATCGAGCGGTTCGCCGCGTACAGGTGGATCGCACAGCCGTTCATCGCGGCCGCCGAACCGTTGCCGGCCATCGTCACGAGCCCTTCGACGAAATCGGTCGGCTCCGCCGGCATCGGCAGCGGATCCCAGCGCAGCTGGTTCGGCGGCGTCGGCGGCACGTCGGCCGAGTCGCCGAATTCCGACACGAGCCGCTGCGGGCCCGTGAACGGCTCGAACGGCCGGTGCACGGCCGCCGGCCGGATCCGGTACAGCCACGAGCGGCGGTTGTGGCTGCGCGGTGCGGTAAACGCGGTGCCCGACAGCTGCTCCGCATACAGCCCGTACGGCGCGCGCTGCGGCGAGTTGCGGCCGTGCGGCAGCGCGCCGGGCAGCGCCTCGGTCGCGAATTCGTTCGCGAATCCGCTCAGGTAGCCGGCGGTCGCCGGTTTCGACAGGTCAAGCGTCATCGTTTCCTTTCTCCATCAATTCAAGGCGGCGTTCGGCGCCTGCGCACCATTGCGCCGCGTGACGCCGGCCAGGCCCAGCACGAACAGCGCCGAGCACAGCACGGGCACCGCGGCCGCATGGAACAGCGCGCCGTTGGTCCAGTTGAGCGCAATCAGTTGTCCGCCGACGAGCGGCCCGAGCACCGAGCCGATCCGGCCGATGCCGAGGCTCCAGCCAATGCCGGTCGAGCGCAGCGACGTCGGGTAATACTGGCCCGCGAGCGCGTTCACGGCCGGCTGCCCGCCGACCACGCAGAACCCGCCGGCGAACACGACGAGCAGCAGCCACGGCAGCGCATGCGCGACCGAGCCGATCAGCCCCACCGACACGGCCGCGCATGCGAAGCACGCGAACAGCACGCGCACGAAGCCGTAGCGTTCGATGAACCAGCCGAGCGACAGCGTGCCGATCACGCCGCCCGTCTGCAGCACCGTGCCGACGATCACCGCCGTGCCCGGCGAATAGCCCGCGTCGCGCATCACCGTCGGCAGCCAGTTCGACAGGAAGTACAGGTCGATCAGGTTCATGAAGCTGATTGCCCACAGCAGCAGCGTGACCGGCAGGCGGCCATGACGGAACAGCTCGGCGACCGGCGCGCCGCTCGCCGCGCGCTCGCGCACGACGAGGCGCGTGGTCGCGTCGATGCCGGCCTGCGGCGCGAAGCGCGCGAGCCAGTCGCGTGCCTGCGCGTCGCGCCCTTTCAGCACCAGGAACTGCAGCGATTCGGGCAACCGCGCGAACATCGCGAGCGTCAGCACCAGCGGCACCGCGCCGCCGACGAAGAACACCGAGCGCCAGCCGAGCGCAGGAATCAGCGCGGCGCTGATGAAGCCGCCGATCGCGGCGCCGAGCGTGAAGCCGCACGACACGATCATCATCCGCTTCACGCGATGGGCGGCCGGGCTGAACTCGCCGACCAGCGCCATCGCGTTCGGCATGATGCAGCCGAGGCCAAGGCCCGTGACGAAGCGCAGCGCCATCAGCACCGGGATCGAACCCGCGAACGGCGTCGCGAGCATCGTCACCGCGAAGAACAGCGTCGAGCCGATCAGCACCGGGCGCCGCCCGATCCGGTCGGCCAGCACCGACAGCCCGAGCGCGCCGAGCAGCATCCCGAACAGGCTCGCGCTGAACACGGGCCCGAGCGCCTGCTTCGGCACGCCCCATTCGGCGATCACGCTCGGCGCGACATACCCCATCGCCTGCGCATCGAAGCCGTCGATCACGAGACACAGCCCGCACAACACGAGCAGCATCCAGTGAAAGCCCGGGCGATGCGTCTCGTCGATCACGCGCTCGACTTCGAGCACGCGCGCGTCGACCGGCGCCGCGCTCATTGCGCCGCCTCGGCGGCCGGATGCACGGGCGGCGTCACGCCCTGGCGCGCGAGCGCCATCGCTTCGCGCAGCACGTCGGCGTCGCCGATCTGGTTCGCGAGCAGCAGGATCAGCTTCGCGTTGACGAGCTGGCTGTCGGCGTCCGACAGGTCGCGATGCATATCGATCAGCGCTTCGTAGAACGCGTCCGGATCGGCCAGGCGCGGGCGGGTATCGAGTCGGGGCATGACGGGTGTCTCCGGTATCGTTGTCGTAGTCAATGCGCGGTTGCGCGTGCGCAGGTCGCGCGCGCCAGTGCGTCGGCGATCGCCTGGCGCTCGAGCGTGCGCATCCGTGCACAGACGTGCTGGTCGGGACGCAGCAGGTAGAACGTGCCGGGCTTCGCGTCGTAGCGTTGCGCGACGAAACCGTCGACGTCCTCCACGACGTCGACGCCGGCCACCGGTTGCGCATGCCCGGCCGGCACGACCAGCACCGGCCGCACCGGCAGCGCGAGGCCGTCGAGCGCCTGCGCGAGCGCGGCGGCGTCGCCGGGCAGCCCGAACAGCACGCCCGCGAAGCCGTCGCCCAGATGCCGCAGCAGCCAGCCGGACGCGCCCTGCGCGCGCACCGGCGCATCGGCCGCCGCCGCGCCCGGCCGCATCGCGCACGCGAACGCGTCGCCGTTGCGGTCCGGCGTGTTCAGCGGCGAATCGGTCAGCACGGCAGGCACCGACAGGCGGCCGCTGTTCACGAGCTTGCGCGCGAATTCGCAGTCGCGCGCTAGCTTCAGCGTCGCGTCGCGGAACACGCGCGACACCGCGCTCTTCGGCGTGATGAAATCGGTCGAGCGCGTCGAATTGCGGATGTTCTCGTCGGCCGCGAACTCGCGCTCGCTCGCGTAGGTGTCGAGCAGACGGTCGTCAGCGCGGCCGTCGAGCACGAGCTTCAGCTTCCACGCGAGGTTGTCCGCGTCCTGCACGCCGCTGTTCGCGCCGCGCGCACCGAACGGCGACACGCCGTGCGCGGAATCGCCCGCGAACAGCACGCGGCCATGACGGAACGTGTCCATCCGCTGGCAGCGGAACGTATAGACGCTCACCCATTCGAGCTCGAACTCGACGTCCGGCCCGAGCAGCGCGCGCACGCGCGGGATCACGCGTTCCGGCTGCTTCTCGGCGATCGGATCGGCGTCCCAGCCGAGCTGGAAGTCGATGCGCCACACGTTGTCGGGCTGACGGTGCAGCAGCACCGACTGGTTGCGATGGAACGGCGGATCGAACCAGAACCAGCGTTCGGTCGGGAATTCCGCCTTCATCTTCACGTCGGCGATCAGGAAGCGGTCCTTGAACGTGCGGCCGCGGCTCTCGAGGCCCATCGCCGCGCGCATCGGGCTGCGCGAGCCGTCGGCCGCGATCACGTATTGCGCGCGCAGCGTCTCGATCCCTTCCGGCGTCTCGACGGTGAGCGTCGCGTGTTCCGCCGATTGCGCGACACCCGTCACCTTGTGCTTCCAGCGAATGTCGAGGTTGGGCAGCGCGAACGCGCGCTCGGCCAGATAGCCTTCGACGTAGTACTGCTGCAGGTTGATGAACGCGGGACGCGCGTGGCCTTCCTCCGGCAGCAGGTCGAACGCATACAGCTGTTCGTCCTGCAGGAACACCTTGCCTACATGCCAGCTCACGCCCTTGTCGACGAAGCGCTCGCCGCAGCCGAGCCGGTCGAAGATCTCGAGCGTGCGCTTCGCGAAGCAGATCGCGCGCGAGCCCGTCGACAGGGTGTCGTCGTCGTCGAGCAGCACGACCGGCACGCCCTGCTGCGCCAGGTCGATCGCGGCCGACAGGCCCACCGGGCCCGCGCCGACGACGATCACCGGGTGGAGGGTCGCGTCATCGCCGGCGGCGCGCGTCGCGCGCGGCCGGTAGTCGAACTTCAGCGTCTGGTAATCGATGCTCATGGTCGCCATCCGCTCCTCAACCCTGCCGTGCGCATGCCGGCGCGCGCAGCGTCGTTCCGCTCATGCCCGTTGCCCGCCGCCGCCGCGGCCCGCCCTGTTCCGTCCACTTCCTGTCAACCGCCACGTCTCGCTCCTTGCTTCCTGTTGATCCGATTCGGGAAACGGCACCGCTGCGGGCGCCCGAACGCCGCTTTTCTTGATCGGCGACACATTCTTGGATTTACGAATAGTAAAACCAATTACGAATAGTGAAATCAACGTAAACCCTAGCCGCCAGTTCCGGAACGGGATAACCATATGAGCGAAACGCCAAGCCGAGCCGGGCTCGCGCTGCTAATATCGAGAGATGAGGCGGCCCTTTCGGCCGCCATTTTTTCCTTCCCACGCCGATGATTCCGCCCAACATTCCCGAGCTGGTCGTCCGTGCCGGGCAACTGCCGTATCTGCGGGAACACCTTGCGCTCGCCGAGGGCGGCACCGCGTGCGCCAATCTGCCGGAGCGCACGCTCGCGAGCGCCTATGAACCGATCTACGACGTGACGATGCCCGGCGCGCCGCAGTCGACGTCGTTCGCGGACGCGATCGAGCGCTACGGCGACGAACTCGGCTTCCAGGCCGTCACGCTGGTCACGGGCACGCCGCACGACCCGGTCGATTCGGCCGTCGACGACCAGACGCTCGTCGCGATCGACCGGCTGTCGCGCGCGCTGCACGCGATCAACTTCTTCGGCGCGCAACGTCACGGGCTGCTGTTCCTGCGCGTGCATGAACGGCTGCTCAAGAGCGTGAAGTACGACCACGGCAAGCATTTCTCGTCGGTGCTGCAGCGCTTCGGGCTGCCGACCGAGCGGATCGTGATCGAGCTGCCGGCCGTCGCGGTCGCGCACAAGACCTTCCTCGGCTACCTGACGCGCAGCTACCAGCATCACGGCTTCAAGGTCGCCGACAAGCTGCCCGACCCGGGCCGGATCCTCGCGGTCGAATCGGAGATGGCGCGGCCCGACTACATCAAGATGGATGCAGGCATCGCGCTGCGCGACGGGATGGTGAAGGCGCTGGTCGCGTATGCGCAGCGCGTGCGGATTCCGCTGATCTTCGACGGCGTCGTCGACGAGACGCAGTGCGAGCTGCTGCGCCAGCACGACGTGCGGTTCATGCAGGGGCCGGTGTTCGCGAAGGTCGTCACGGCCTGATCGACGGTGTGGCTGCCGGCGCGCGGGGAGCGCCGCGCAGGATCGTGGATTCGATTCAGCGAGCGGGTTGCGGTGGGCTGCGGCGGGGATCGGCATGTCGGCACGCCGGCTCGTTCGTGACGCGATGCCGGACGGTAGCCGGTGCGTGATTCGTCACGCGCAAAGATCGGACCTGCGTTGAGCACGCGCGCGTGGTCGTGCCGCCGCGTCGGCCTCGATGCCGCCGCCTACGCTCTTCCGCCGTCGGCGTACTTCGGCAGATCGTCGTCGACCTCGATACCCGGAAAACGATCCCCGTACCAGACGTGCCATGCGGGGCGAAGCCGCGCCGGCTCGTCGAGCGTTGCGGAGTTGATTTCCACGGTCGTCGGCGCATCTGCCAGCCGGTACTCGAGCTGCGCGCCGCAGCGGCCGCAAAAGCGCCGCTCGCCCCACGCGCTCGACGCATAGACCGTCGGCTCACCCTGCACATACTCGAATGCGTCGATCGGCACCGAGGCCGACGCAACGACCGCCGCGCCCGTCGTGCGCTGGCAGAGCCGGCAATGGCAAAAGCCTGCGTCGGTCGGAATGCCGGCGATCCGGTAGCGGATCGCTCCGCATGCGCAACCGCCTTCCAGGGTTTCCGGGTGTGACATCGCGAACCTCGTCAGCGTCGGGAAGCAGGTGGACGATGATGAGCGCGGTTCGCGCGTGGTGCAACCGGCGGCAGCGCCCGCTCGCGCGCCAGGGCACCCCGGCGACGCGCCGCGCGCAGTGCCCGTTTCAGACCGTCTGCCCGAGCCGCTGCGCGAGCGCCTTCAGCTTCGGCCCGACCTGCTTGCGGAACACATCCTCGTCCATCGACGACGCAGGCCCGCTGCAGCTCAGGATCAGCCAGCGCCCCTCGCGCGGCTCGCGAAACGGCACGGCCGCCGCGTTCACGTCCATGTGCCACGCGCGGAACGAATAACAGCATCCGCCCGCGGAGAATTCGGCCACCGCGTCCTGTGCGGCCGCGACGAGCGCATCCGCGTCGGCCGCGCCGCCCGCCGCCCGGTGCAGATCCGCATAGAGCGCGCGGCGCACGTCCTCCGGCTGCACGGCCAGGTACGCGCGCCCCATCGAGCTCGTCAGCATCGACAGCCGCGAGCCGGGCGCCAGCCCGAGCGTCAGCGCCGTTTCGCTGCGGATCGTCTCCAGATAGATCATGTCGAGCCCGTCCCGGCAGCCGAGCGACACGGCCGCGCCGATCTCGCGCGCGAGCGCCTGCATGTGCGGCCGCGCGAGATCGAGGGTGCCCGAGCCGGACAGCAGCGCGTAGCCGAGCGACAGCACGCCGGCGTCGAGCGCATACTTTCCGAGCGTCTCGTCGTAGCGCAGGTAGCCGAGCACGGTCAGCGTGTAGGCGAGCCGGTTCACCGTCGCCTTCGGCAGCCCGGTGCGCTCCGCGAAGTCGCGATTGCCGAGCATCGTCTCGCCGGGCCGGAATGCGCGCAGCAGGTCGAGCCCGCGCGCGAGCGCAACGACGAACTTGCGTTCGTCGATCGTGGTTTCGTCGATGGTTGAAAGCGTCATCTGATGCTACACTGGGTTCGTTTTGCAAAACATTGTTCCGCACAGCGGAACATCAGTCAAGCGAACTTTGGACATCGGGCCAGGCAGCGAAGCGCCAACCCGGGACCGATCGCAAAGCATGGGGCCCGAGCAAGCACTGAAGCACCGACTCGGGCCGACCGCGAAGCCGACAGGAGATGAAACGATGGCTGCTGCAACCTTTCATTGGGACGATCCGCTGCTGCTCGACCAGCAACTGACCGAAGAAGAGCGGATGGTGCGCGATGCCGCGCACGCGTACGCGCGGGACAAGCTCGCGCCGCGCGTGACCGAAGCGTTCCGCCACGAGCGCACCGACGCCAAGATCTTCCGCGAGATGGGCGAGATCGGCCTGCTCGGCCCGACGATTCCGGAAGAATACGGCGGCCCCGGTCTCAATTACGTGAGCTACGGGCTGATCGCGCGCGAAGTCGAGCGCGTCGACTCCGGCTACCGCTCGATGATGTCCGTGCAGTCGTCGCTCGTGATGGTGCCGATCCACGAATTCGGCTCGGACGCGCAGAAGCAGAAATACCTGCCGAAGCTCGCGAGCGGCGAATGGATCGGCTGCTTCGGGCTGACCGAGCCGAACCACGGCTCCGACCCGGGCAGCATGGTCACGCGCGCGAAGAAGGTGCCCGGCGGCTATTCGCTGTCCGGCGCGAAGATGTGGATCACCAACTCGCCGATCGCCGACGTGTTCGTCGTGTGGGCGAAACTGGAAGAAAACGGCAAGGACGCGATCCGCGGCTTCATTCTCGAGAAGGGCTGGAAGGGACTGTCGGCGCCGGCGATCCACGGCAAGGTCGGGCTGCGTGCGTCGATCACCGGCGAGATCGTCCTCGACGAGGTGTTCGTGCCCGAAGAGAACCTGATGCCCGACGTGAGCGGCCTGCGCGGCCCGTTCACGTGCCTGAACTCGGCGCGCTACGGGATCGCCTGGGGCGCGCTCGGCGCAGCCGAGTCCTGCTGGCATACCGCGCGCCAGTACGTGCTCGACCGCAAGCAGTTCGGCCGCCCGCTCGCCGCGAACCAGCTGATCCAGAAAAAGCTCGCCGACATGCAGACCGAAATCACGCTCGGCCTGCAAGGCGTGCTGCGTCTCGGCCGGATGAAGGACGAAGGCACGGCGGCCGTCGAGATCACGTCGATCATGAAGCGCAACTCGTGCGGCAAGGCACTCGACATCGCGCGGCTCGCGCGCGACATGCTCGGCGGCAACGGCATCTCGGACGAATTCGGCGTCGCGCGCCACCTCGTGAACCTCGAAGTGGTGAATACGTACGAAGGCACGCACGATATCCATGCGCTGATCCTCGGCCGCGCCCAGACGGGCATCCAGGCATTCTTCTGATCATTCGCCTGCCCGGCGCGGCGCCCTTCGCGCCGCATCGTCGCCGCTGAAACGACACGGCCCGCCCGGCATCGCTGCCGGGCGGGCCGTTTTCATCGACGCGCGTTCGTCACGCGCCGCCGAGGCGGCAGCCGCTCCTTACTTGTTCGGCTGCGGCGTGAGGCGCAGGTACGGGCGCACGGCGTTGAAGCCCTTCGGGAAGCGTTTCTTCAGCTCTTCCGGATCCTGCAGCGACGGCACGATCACGACGTCGTCGCCGTCCTTCCAGTTGCCGGGCGTCGCGACCTTGTAATTGTCGGTCAGCTGCAGCGAGTCGATCACGCGCAACACTTCGTCGAAGTTACGGCCGGTGCTGGCCGGATAGGTGATGGTGAGCCGCACCTTCTTGTTCGGGTCGATCACGAACAGCGAGCGCACCGTCAGCGTTTCGTTCGCGTTCGGGTGGATCATGTCGTACAGCTGCGAAACCTTGCGGTCCGCGTCGGCGATGATCGGGAAACCGACCACGGTCGACTGCGTTTCGTTGATGTCGTTGATCCAGCCCTTGTGCGATTCGACGCCGTCGACCGACAGCGCGATCACCTTCACGTTGCGTTTCTCGAATTCGCCCTTCAGCTTCGAGGTCAGCCCGAGTTCAGTCGTGCACACCGGCGTGTAATCGGCCGGGTGCGAGAACAGGACACCCCAGCTGTCGCCCAGCCACTCGTGAAACTTGATGGGGCCCAGGCTCGATTCCTGCTCGAAATCCGGTGCGATGTCGCCAAGACGCAGACTCATGATGTTCCCTCCTCGAACGATGCTGGTTGAAACCGCGCGCTGGATGGCGCGGGACAGTCCATCAGCTTACGGGAAGCAATGAGACATGCGAACGATTATTACGTTTGATATTCATACTTTTTTGTCATTTTTGCCGGGTGGCGGCGCGGCACGAATGGCGCCCAGGGAAACTTTTCGTATCGTCTGAAGCTCTGTTGACGATTACGAGTCGTTTACCATGCAGTCTTGCACTGCCGCCGTTTATTTGTCCCGGCTCGCCAGCGGGCAGGCGTTTCGCTAGGATGTGAACCTGCAGCATGACAGCATGAAGGGAGTTGCAATGTCGGAAATCAACAAGGAGAAACTGATGTCGGATATCAAAACCGTTCTCGCGGACGCCGAGGATCTGCTCAAGCAAGCGGCGAGCAGCACGGGCGACCGTGCGGCCGAACTGCGCGAAAAAGCCCTGTCGCGCCTGAAGCAGGCCAAGGAAAAGGCAGCCGACGTCCAGGTCGTGGTGGTCGAGAAAGGCAAGAAGGCCGCGCGCGCGACCGACGACTACGTGCACGAGCATCCGTGGACGTCGATCGGCGTCGCCGCCGGCGTCGGTGTGCTGATCGGCCTGCTGATCAACCGCAAGTAACGCGCTCGGCGCCGTTCCGCCCCATGCGCCGCCCGGTGCGGCACATGGGCGCCGAAGCCGGCCGGCGGTTCGCCGCCGGCCAGCTTTGACCTAGACGCTCACTGCGCGCGCAAGCGCCTTATTCATGACGACAGACACCCACTCGCAGCCGTCCGGGCAGGGACCGTTGCGCCGCTTCGTCGGCTCCGCGATCGGCCTGCTGCAGACGCGCCTCGAACTGGTCGGCATCGAACTCGCCGAGGAGAAGGAACGCCTGATGGGCGTGCTGTTCCTCGGGCTCGCGGCCATGATGCTCGCGACGATGGCGCTCATCAGCCTGACCGTGCTCGTCACGATCGCGTTCTGGGACACCTACCGGTGGCAATCGCTCGCGGTCATCACCGCGCTGTACGCGATCGCCGGTATCGCATGTGCGCTGAAGGCGCGCACGGGCCTGCGCGAGGCGCCGACCGTGTTCGAAGCAACGCTCGCCGAGCTCGAGAAAGACCGCGAGGCTTTCCGCGGCAAGCCGTGAACGCAGTCGCGTTCACCCCTCTCACCTACTTCGCCGACGCGCCATGAGCCAGAACGTCACGGGCCACTCGCCCCGCCCCCATTCGTCGCGATCGAAGTGGAGCGCGTCGCAGCATCGCGCGCTCCGCAAGGAATTGCTGATCCTGCGATCCGAGGTCGAGCGGCTCGAGCTTGCCGAAGCCGCCGCCGAAATGCGCCACGCCGTCACGCGCTTCAGCTGGCTCAAGGTGTTCATCCCCGGCCTGTCGAGCGGCAAGTTGAGCCAGTCCGCCAAGAACCTGAACGCGAACCTCGGCCAGCTCGTCAACCAGTATCCGATGCTGAGTTCGCTCGCGTCGCTCGTGCTGGCGAAACCCATTCGATCGCTGCTGCGCGCGAGCGCGGGCCCCGCGCTGAAGTGGGGCACCGTCGGCTTCGCCGCGTGGGAGTTCTACCGGATCTGGAAACAGTCGCGCGATGAACGCGCAATGGGCGCGAACGACGACTGATACGCAACGACGGGCGTGCACGGCCATCCGGCGGTGCGCGTTTTCCGTGCGTGATCGGACGATCGGGTAATCGGGCGATCAGCGCACGCCCCAGCATGTCCGCTCCAGTGTCGCGGACGCTGCGTCGCTCGATCCCGTATTGCCTTTCGTGCCGTCCGAACGCAGCGTGAATGCGCCGCATGCATCGGCACGCATCGGGCCTGCCTCGAGCGGGTTCGCAACGAGTTCGTAGACGACCTGCGCATCGTCGCCGACCGATCGTTTCAGCCCCACGCGGTAAATCGCCTGCCCGTCCGGCGGTGCCTGTGCGTATGCGTCCGGCAACGTCTGCGGCGCCGGGCCGTCGAGCGTTTCGAGATATTGAGCGGCGCGATACAGCGCGGCGACCGCGGACGCGCGATGCATGCGCGCGACATGTTCGCGATATGACGGGACGCCCCACGCGGCCAGCACGGCGACGATCGCAAGCACGATCATCAGTTCGAGCAACGTGAACGCCGCCGACCGGCGCAGCAATCCAGGCGCTTTCATCGATGCACCGCCGCGACGCGACGCCAGCGCTGCGCCACGATGCGTCCGTCGCGCAGCGCGACCTGGCTCTGCAGCCAGACCACGCTCGACGCATGGCCGCCGACACCACGCGCGGTGACGAGGTAAGCGCGACTCCCTTGCGGACCGACGCCTCGCCAGGCTTCGATCAGGCAACGCGGCGGCTGGGCCGCCATCGGCCAGGAGGCGAACGGCGCGAATGCATCGTCGACGCCCAGCGCGGGCGTACGCCGCCATGCATCCGGCTCGCCGGGTGACAGGGGTTCGTCCATGTACGGCGCCCCGCCGCGGAGCAATCGCGCAGTACAGGCTGCCAGTGCTGCGTCGGCCGCGTGAAATGCAATCAACCGGTCCGACAATGCACGCGTGCGACGCGATTCCGTCAGCGCGGATTCGAACCATGTAGCGGTCAGCGCGGCGACCGCCGCGCCGACCGCGATCACGGCAGGCAGTGCAAGGCCCGCGTCGCGACGCCAGCCGCGGCTGGCGGATGGAAAGCGTGCGCGCGTCGTTCTTCCGCTCAGCATGAGGCCCTCACCGCTTGCTGTGAGTCGAAGAAAGCAACGATGCGCCCCCTTGCGCGGACGGCCGCGATTCGCATCGCAAGCTCGCCGACGAATCCGGTTGCATGGATCATCGCGCTACCTCGTGGTCCTGCGCCGCGTCACGGACGGGATCCGCGAAGGCGACCGCGGCATTGCGCAACGCGACGATTCGATGCAGCACCAGATGCGCGCGATCATCCCGCGAAACGGCCGTGCGGCCGTCGCAATCGACATGACGCGCGGGCCCGTCAATCGGTTCGCCACGCGCCCGCACGCATACATGCACGGCGATGACATCGTGCCAGTCGCCGGCACCCATCGCCTCCGCGTCGACGAACCGCTCGCCTGCGCGACGCAGGTAACGGACCCGCAGCTGATCGATGCCGGACACGACGGGTTGCGGCGTACCCGGGCGCCCGCTTCCCTCGCAGTACAACTCGGGCTCGCCCGTCGACGGGCTGACATGCGCGTCGAAACGGTTTTCCACGAGCGGCCGCTCACCGGGAGCGCCGACACCCTGCCCGAGACAATCCGACACCTGTGCACCGACCGTCGGCCACGTCGACACGGCATCGCCGACATACCGAACCAGCACCGCATCCGACGCTGCGCGCACGGCTTCGCAGCGCACCTGCGCGCCATCGCCTCGCACGCGCCCCGCGGAACAACCGAACACCGGCGGCAGCGATGACGCCCCTTCGACATCGAGCGGACGAAACCCGGCCATCTGGATCTGCTGGCCGATCAGCATCAGCGCGGTCGCGGCCGCATCGCGCATCCGGAACCCGTCTTCCGCGCGCCGCTGCGCGGTGCGCTGGGCGTGGTACAGCGCACCGGCCGCGGCAAGCACGAGCAGGCCGACGGTCATCGCGATCAGCACTTCGAGCAGCGTATGCGCGCGGCTGCGGCGATCAGCGTTCGTCCGCATCGGCATGGGCCTCCCGAAACGGTATCCGCACGCACGACGCCGGCTTGACCGTAGCGCCCGCACCTTCACATCGCGTGGAAGTCGCCGCGTAGGCGTTGGTGTCGCGCCAGCCGACCACCACGTAGCGGACACCGGCCGGCCCATCGTCGAGCGTCATCGTGCCGCCGGGCAGCGATGCAGCCGCGAGCGCCGCGATGCCGTCGTCGGCGCCCGTCGCCGCGCGCCGGCGCTCGATGCGAGCGTCGGCCAGCCACAGCGCGCGTTCACGCCAGATCGTCGCCCGCTGCGTGCGCGTCATCGCGAGCTGACTGCCGGCCACGGCCAGCATCACGGTTGCGAGCAACGCGATGGCCAGCACCGCTTCGAGCAGCGACGTGCCGCGCATCGACTTGCGTGCGCACGTCATGCCGCGTCGCAACGACCGGCGACGACGCGTGCCCGACCGCCCGCCGCGATCCGGATGCAGCGCGATACGCGTGCGTCATCGCCGGGCAGCGCACGCTGCGGACGCAATTCGAAACGCCGGATCCCGCCGATCACCTGGCCTGCCGACGGCGCAAATGCCAGATCGTGCGCCGCGCCCGCGATAGCGACGTCGGCATCGCGCGGATAGCGCCGCAGCACGCGCGACTGCCCGTCGAACTGCCCGCTGACGATCCAGCCGCACGACCATTCCGCCGGATCGCACCGCTCGCCGGGCCGCACGCAGTCGCCATCGCGCCCGGCCCTGCACAGCGTGACACGCACGCCGAGACGCGTCGCCTCGGTGCGCGCGAACGACAGCGCACCAAGCAGCGCGAGCGCGCGGGCCTCCACGCGTTCGCGCATGCGCCACTGATCGAATGCGGGTGCGGCGTAAAGTCCGATCGCGGCTGCCAGCGCGATCGCGACCATCAACTCGACGAGCGTGAAGCCGCCGCATCGCATGCGTTTTTCAACACCCTGCCGGTGCAGTCCCATCGCGATCGCCCTCCGTCAACGTGATGCGTCGACTGTAGCGACGCGAGCGAACGCGCGCCATTGGCCGAACGGCCGACTGGCGACATGCGATCGCAGCCGACACAATCGGCGCGAACTGAACCCACGGAGAAGACGATGAACGGACGCAGCGCGTCAGCGCTTACGCGGAGGCTTGGAGGGGGACGCGCGACGGAACTCTTCGATCACGTCGGCAAATTCGGAAACGTCCTCGAACCGGCGGTAAACCGACGCGAAACGGACATAGGCGATCGTATCGAGGCCGCGCAGCTCGTTCATCACGAGCTCGCCGAGCTTCTCGCTACGCACTTCACGCTCGCCGGTTGCGAGCAGCTGATATTCGATGCGGGCGACCGCCGCGTCGATCGCGTCAGCCGCAACCGGCCGCTTGCGCAGCGCGAGTTGCATGCTGGCGACGATCTTGCGACGGTCGAATTCCGTGCGGCTGCCGTCCTTCTTCACGACGGCCGGCAGGTTCAGCTCGACCCGCTCGTACGTCGTGAAGCGCTTGTCGCAAGCCGAGCAACGACGGCGCCGACGAATCGCGGCGCCATCTTCGGACACGCGCGAGTCGACGACCTGCGTGTCCTCATGCCGGCAGAACGGGCAGCGCATGCCGGATCAGCGATAGACCGGGAAACGCTTGGTCAGCTCGGCCACTTGCGCGCGCACGCGCTCGATCGTCGCTGCATCTTCCGGGTTCTCGAGCACGTCGGCGATCAGGTTGCCGACCTGCTCGGCTTCCGCCGTGCCGAAGCCGCGCGTCGTCATCGCCGGCGAACCCAGGCGGATGCCGCTCGTCACGAACGGCTTTTCCGGATCGTTCGGGATCGCGTTCTTGTTCACCGTGATGTGCGCCGCGCCGAGCGCCGCTTCCGCTGCCTTGCCCGTGATGTTCTTCGCGCGCAGGTCCACCAGCATCACGTGGCT